>NZ_JAHLQZ010000174.1:0-8504 GCF_018919505.1 Citrobacter sp. S55_ASV_140 | reverse complement strand
GATTTATGAAGGTGTCAGCCATCGTTAAGCGAGTTTAACTTGACCATTGTGACGTAATTGTCCGTAATACCGCCTGAATTTTAAATCGCATTTTGAGTGGCAGTGAGATGGAACAGGTTGCTCCGGTAAACGACACATTACTCCTTACAGAATGGCAGGCGTTGTTACGTCAAACATCCCCTGAAGTTCATACGATCCTGACATCATTAAGCGACGAAGAGATCCGCCATTTAGTGAGCGTTTTTTATGACTATATGCTCTCCCATGCGGAGAGCGCATTGTTCCTCAATACAGAACAGGTCAGCACCCGCCTCAGCGGCAGTATGTTTGACTGGCTACGCAGTGTACTTGGTAGCGCGAACGAAGACCTCTCACAACTGCTGGCAAAACAGCGCAAAATTGGGGTGGTGCATGCCCGCATCGGGTTGCCTATCGATCTGGTTAATCGCGGCGCGCGCAAGCTGAAAGATGAATTGTATCGGGTCCTGAAAAAGAAAGCGGAATACTCGCCCGCCCTGCTGAGCGATGCCATCTGTTTCAGCAGTCTGGTAATGGATACCGCCCTGGAGGCCATGACCGTCTCCTATTCCCCCAGCTATCAAAACTCACTACATACCCAGGAACAGTATCGCCTGCAGACCATTTACGATGACGTTAACGTCGAACGCGAGCGGCAAATACGTTCATTTACCGACTGGGAAAATCAGTTTATCTATAACATCGCCACCGGAATGCCTTTCGGGGAGCTGGTCCTTTTGGCGAATTCTGATTTTGGTATGTGGTTCGCGCATAAGGGAAAATACATTCTGGGCAACAGCAATCTGCTGAAAGAAATGGAGTCGCTGATTGCGGAAATCGACAACCGCCTGACAACCACGCTGTCGCATCAGCATCAGGCGACAGAGCCTGAACGGATGAGCTTGTTGCAGGATGTACGCCAGCTCTCGGCAAAAATCCATTTCCTGCTCGCCTCAATGTTCGACGCGCTGGTCAAGCAGGAAAATGGTAAAGACTCATTGACTCAATTGCTTAACCGACGCTTTATCCCGACCATTATGCGCCGTGAGATCTCGCTGGCGTTACATACCCGGAAGCCCTTTACCCTGGCGATGCTGGATATCGACTACTTTAAGCAAATTAACGACAACTACGGGCATAACACCGGTGATATGACGCTCAAAAACGTCGCGGCGGTTATTTATGATCATATTCGCAGTAGCGATTACGTGTTCCGCTACGGTGGTGAAGAATTTATGATACTGCTTGTCGAGTCAGATCAGTCTCAGGCCAGTATTATCCTCGAAACGCTGCGTATGAAAATTGCCGAGATGCGCATGGCGGCCTCAGCGACAGAAGTATTTTCTGTCACCGTCAGTATTGGCATCGCCGAATATGACTACCATCCTGACTACAAGCAGTTGGTTGATAAAGCCGATCGGGCACTGTACCTGGCGAAAAGTAATGGCCGCGACCGCGTAGAGATATTTCAGGAATAACCTATTTTCCCACGGATAAATAAATACCCCGTTAAGGGTATTTATCTGACCTGCGATAAGTATCGGGCTGTTATTTTTATTCAGGCCTATTGGCGCTATAAAAATAACAGCCGCTTAATAAGATGCAAATCAAATACACCAAATCTGAATAGCGCTAGCATATCCCGATGATGACGCCTTCTGAATGTGGGAGGGGAAATATGAGGGATAGTGTAACACCATGAACGGGAAAAAGAGCACGCGCTGGCAGCGCCGCCCAGGCACAACCGGAGGCAAATTGCCGTGGAATGACTGGCGTAACGCCAGTACCTGGCGAAAAGCCACCCAGTTTCTCCTGCTGGCCAGCAATATCTATATTGGCGTGACGTTTTATTATTGGGTCCGCTATTTTGAAACTGCCGGTACCAGCGTCTATATTCCAAGACCCGGCGGTATTGAGGGGTGGCTGCCGATCGCGGGTTTGATGAATATCCGCTACACGCTGGAGACCGGTTTTCTCCCGCCCATCCATGCCGCCTCCATGCTGCTGTTAGTTGCGTTTATCCTGATTAGCTTGTTGTTAAAAAAAGCCTTCTGTTCGTGGCTATGCCCGGTTGGCACGCTTTCCGAACTGCTTGGTACTCTGGGAAAAAAAGTATTGGGTCGCAATTTCACGCTGCCGCGCTGGCTGGATATTCCACTGCTCAGTCTGAAGTATCTGCTGTTGGGATTCTTTCTGTATATCGCTCTGTCGATGCCCGCCCAGGGAATCCAGTACTTTCTAATGTCGGCCTATGGCATGATCATTGACGTGAAGATGCTCGATTTCTTTCGTCATATCGGCTCCGCCACGCTTATTTTCCTGATAATTATCAGCGTCCTGAGCGTGTTTATTCGCAATGCCTGGTGCCGTTATCTGTGCCCTTATGGCGCACTGCTTGGCCTGTTTTCACTGCTCTCGCCGTTTAAAATCCGGCGTAATGCAGACAGTTGCATTGACTGCGGGAAATGTGCGAAAAACTGCCCGTCTACTATCCCGGTCGATCGACTGATTCAGGTGCGTACCGTGGAATGTACCGGTTGTATGACCTGCGTTGAATCCTGCCCGGTGGCCTCTACGCTGAGCTTTTCACTGCACACCCCTGCGGGGGAACAAGGAAACGGCAAATCGTTATGGCGGCAAACGGCATTGTCAGGCGTTGTCATGACTATCCTGGTGCTGGGTATCCTTTTTGCCACCATTGGCTATGCGGTTTATGCCAATGTCTGGGATACGCCGGTGCCCGATCACATGTATTTCCAGCTGATCCCGAAGGCTAAAATGATCGGCCATTAATTTTTAATAACCCTGCCAATTCTGGCAGGGTTTCCCGGCTGTTCCGCCATTTTAAGACTATTGAACTTGTGCCTTCGCGCACCGGTTTATACAACCTTAACTATCTCCTGTGATCATTCATTTTCTATTAAGTTATGGGCGACTACATCCAATAATAAACGGGACAGCATTATGACTAAAATAAAACTGGCACTGCTATTACCTCTGTTTCTGGCGGGTTGTACGATGAGCGACGGGGAATTAAGAAATGCTTACGCTCAGCATTATCAGCAACCCGCCGCCTATGTCGAGACTTATAAACAGAAGATAGCCAGTATGGATATTAATACCCTGGCCCAATATGCCGCCGCAGAAGATAAGAAAAAAATGCGTGGGCAGCCGAGACTGAAAATCGACGAATTCATTACCATTGAGAACGTGCAGGCGAAAGGGAATCGGGTAGTCTACGATTACTCGCTGTCAGAGAGCTGGCTGGCGCTGTCTGCGGACAAACAGCGCGAGAAGCAGATCAATATGAATAAAGATCTGATCTACCGTACCTGCTCACTGGAAACGGTACGTCTGGCGCAGGCGAAAGGGCTGGAAGAAGAGCATAACTATTACAGCCAGTACCCAGACAAAATCGCCTTTACTCTGAGAACCAGCGCGCAGATTTGTATGCAAAACGGTTTTACGCAATAGCCGCAACCCACTAGGCCTGATGCGCTGCGCTTATCAGGCCTACAATTTACACACTACAGTAGGCCGGATAAGGTGCCAGCGCCGCCATCCAAAGCATCAGAATTTCCAGGATACGCTGCCGACAATGCTGCGCTCAGCGCCGAAGTAGCAGTATGAGAGCGAGTTACAGGCCGCAACGTAGCGTTTATCGGTCAGGTTGTTGACGTTCAACTGGGCGCTCAGTCCTTTAATACCGATATTCGTTAAATCGTAGCCAATCGCCATATCCACCAACGTATAAGATGGCAGGGTGTGCGTATTCAGACGATCGCTGGTGATCCCGTTGACATAACGCACGCCCGAGCCGAGCGTCAGACCATCCAGCGGGCCGCTTTTCACATCGTAGCTCAGCCAGGTGCTGGCCTGGTTCCGTGGTGCATACACGGCACGCTTGCCCTGCTCCTCCGGACTGCTTTTCTTGTAGCGGATGTCGGTGTAGGTATATGCCGCCTGCAGGCGGAAGCTTTCCGTCAGTTGACTAATCGCCTCCAGCTCCACCCCTTCAGATTCAATTTCCCCAATCGAGCGATACGGATCGGTCGGCTCTTCTTTGGTGGCGATATTGGTTTGATTAATGCGGAACACCGACGCGCTGAACTGACTGTTAAGCCCTTCCGGCTCATATTTCAGCCCCGCTTCCCACTGCTTGCCTTTCATCGGCTCCAGCAGATTGCCGTTCTCATCGGCAAAGCTGGTTGGCGTAAAGGCGGTGGAATAACTCACGTAAGGCGCAAAGCCGTTATCGAACAAATAGAGCAATGCGGCGCGAGTACTAAAGTTGTTTTTATCCAGATCGCTGCGGGTATCGTTGATCTTATCAATATTAGACACGCTGACCTGATCGTAGCGACCGCCGAGCGTAATACGCCAGCGATCCCATGACATCTGATCCTGCAAATAGTAGCCCGTCTGGCGCAGCTTGTGCTTCTCACGCGCATACATGTCGATATAATCCGGCTTCGCGCCATACACCGGGTTAAAAGCGTCGATCGGCGGGAATGCGCCGTAGTAGCCGGTGGTATTGTTGCTGCGATCCTGATAATCAATGCCCACCAGCAGGCGATGGTTGACCTGCCAGGTATCAAAGCTGCCGTCGAGCTGATTATCCAGCGTAATCGCCGACATTTTTTCATCAGAGCCGGAATAGCCGCGATTAAGCTCGGTTTCGTTCAACCAGCCCGCCGCATACACCTGGTTCAGTTCAACGTCGGTATGCAGATAGCGCAGCTTTTGCCGCACCGACCAGCCGCTATCAAACATGTGCTCAATATTGTAGCCCACCATGTTTTCACGGCGATCGTATTTGTCGTAATCATCCTCACCTTCGTAAAAGGTGTTAGAGATCTTTTGCCCGTAATGCGGAACCACGGTGCCGTCATAAGGCAGACCGGAGTGGCTACCGCCTTCCGGGTCGCGATGCAGATAGGCCATCAGATCCAGACGCGTCTGGTCGGTGATGCGCCAGGTCAGACTGGGCATCAGCGCGTAACGCTCTTCTTTCAATGGGCCAAACTGTGAGTCCGCGTAACGCGTCATCCCGCTCAGGCGCGCCGCCACACGATCGTTATCATCCAGCGCTCCGGTGACGTCAAACGCCGCGCCGCGCTGGTTATTGTTGCCGGCAAACAGCTTCACTTCCCCACCCGCGTCAAACGACGGTTTACGCGACGTCAGCGCCACAATACCGCCCGGAGAGGAACGGCCATACAACACGGAAGCCGGGCCGCGCACCACTTCGATATCTTCAAGGAACCACGGATCGACCACCAGCGAGCTGTGTGAGTTGGTGTCGCCCATCATCTTTAGACCATCGAGATAGACGTTGTCCAGGCTGCCATCGGAGAAGCCGCGCAGCACAATGTAGTCAAAACGATTGGAGGCGCCAATCTGATTGCTGTATACCCCCGGCGTATAGCTAACGGCCTGACGCACGCTGGTTGCGCCCTGCTCTTCAAACTGTTCGCGGGTAATGATGGATACCGATTGCGGGGTTTCAATATCCGGCGTGGCAAGCTTCGTGGCCCCGCTCTGCATTTGCGAGGTGACAACGACCGTATCGTTTTTTGTTGTTTCCTGCGCCAGCAGAGGAAAAGCCACGCTGCCGGTCACCCATCCTACCAACAGCGCCAACCGAGTCTTCGCGAACATGAGTATCTCCAAAGGCATTTCTAATTGTAAGTGAGAATTATTACCTTTTTGCTGACGGAGATAGCTATGCCGGATGCCAGATTACCTATGCGCAGTGCCAAATTGTCTGCCAGCAACGTGCGCAAAACGCAAAAATGGATTAGCAAAGCTTGAGCATATCGCCTGGCGAAAAACCGTAACGACGACGAAAGGCAGTAGAGAAGTTGGTGGCGTGCTGATATCCCGACATCCAGGCTGCCTGCTGTACGCTGTATCCTTCCAGTAAATAACCGCGCGCGCGTTCCAGGCGGCAATCGCGCAGGTAATCAAAGACCGAACAGCCATAGGCTGCGCGAAACTTGCTACGCAGACTACTGGGGCTCATTGCCGCGCGTTGCGCCAGTTCATTGAGCGTGTGATCATTCTCGGGATTCTGTTCCAACAGGCGACGAACGACTTCCAGCCGCTGCTGTTCACCGCTGGCGGCGAGGCGTTTGCCGCTCTCGACCTGGCATACGCTGAGGCCATGGCCGAACAGTTGCAATATCAGCCCTTCCAGCATCAACTGGCGAGAAACATTGCTCAGCGCGCTCTGCTGCGCATACTCCAGGCCGCTGAGTAAAAATCCCGGCACCTGCCAGATAAGCGTCGGCGTCTGGCATCTTTCCCACTCACGCATCAACGATTCGAGTAGCCCCGTGCGCCACGCGCCGTCGGGATACAGACCGAGCGATAAGGTTCGCAGTTTGCAGTCGGCATGATGGCGGGCGCGCATCGTCTGATGCTCGCTCAGGCGTGAGCTAAACGCCATGCCGGAACGCACCACGTGTTCCTGGCCGTTAAGCGAGAGGATCACGCAGCCTTCCAGTACCACCAGCATATACAAGGGACTGCTGTGGCGGGAGGTGGTTTCATAGGGTTGCAACACCTGTACATCAGAGTGCGTCACGCACATCCCGCAGGGGAGCGTCATCTCTTCGATTTCACCTTGCAGCACAGGGCTAGCGGACGGCAAATCCGGCTTGTGCGCCAGCAGGGGAAAGCAATAGTCGATCCCATAACGCTCACCAAAATCCATAAACTCGCTGACGGAAAAAGTACGCGCTACGCGTCTGGACGCATTCAGAGTGGTGGTGTTGTTCATGCTGTCTTCTGCACAGAAAATGGGATTAACAGTTTTTGGTCAGGAGCAACATTACCATTCCCTGCGCGACACAACAATAATAATGAGAATTATTATCAATATGATTGAGGCACTGTCTCCCGACGACCAGCCATCTCATCAGACTGAATTTACAGCTGATGAGATGGCATGTTCTACTGCTTGTCCTGCGTACCCTGCTGCGGCTTTTCATCAACCTGAAACACAGCCACGGCCTGGGATAGCATTGCCGACTGCTCTTCCACACTGCCTGTCGTGGCGGCGATTTCCTCAACCAGAGACGCATTTTGCTGAGTGACTTGCTCCATTTGCGTGACAGCAACGCGGATCTGCTCGATGCCGCTACTCTGTTCCCCCGATGCGCCGGATATATCTTCCATGAGTATATTGATATTGCGTATTGCCTTAGCAATGTCCGCCATCATGGCCCCACTGCTTTCAGCTATCTCCACCCCTTCCTTGACGCTGATTGCCGCCTTGGCCACCAGTTCGCTAATTTCTTTCGCTGAGGAGGCGCTACGTTGGGCAAGGGTTCTGACTTCACTCGCCACAACGGCAAATCCACGCCCGGATTCGCCAGCGCGTGCCGCTTCTACCGCGGCGTTTAAGGCGAGAATATTAGTCTGGAAAGCAATACTATCAATGACATGAGATATTTCATTCACGCTTTGCGCGTTGCGGCTGATCAGGTGAATTTTCTCAACCATGTCGCTCATTAAGCGCTCGCCACGCAATGCCATTTCCGTGCTTTCACTCGTCATGGCAGACGCCTGATGTGATTTATCGGTGTTATTTTTGGTTGTTACGGAAATCTGTTCCATACTGGCCGCCGTTTCAACCACGGCCGCAGCCTGTTGCTCCGTTCGGGTTGATAAGTCTGAATTACCCGAAGCAATTTCCTGCATGCCGATATTAATAGACTCAACGCCATCGCGAATCGTACTGACGGTCTCCCGCAGACCGTTTTGCATATGTTGTAAATTTAAACACAGTAAGCCAATTTCATTGTTACCCGGCACCTTAACGGGATGACTCAGATCGCCTTTACCAATCCGTGAAAAATGCTCAGACACGATATTTAATGGCCGAATGATTGTTCGGTTTATCCAGATATTGCAGAGAATAAAGATAAGAACCGTAACGGCCAGCAGCAAGGATATTTTAAGTATTGAGGCATTAAACTGAACATGTGTCTGCTCAACGATATTTTTACCGACCAACATGGTTGATTTGTAGTAGCTCTCAATCTCCTTATCAAAATTTTTTCGCAAAGCCAGCACCTCAGTGTTGGCATTTGTTTGTGTACCAACAATACTACCGTCAGAAATAGCCTCATTTAATTTATCAACATACTTTTGCTCAGCATTCATTTGTTGCTCAAAAGCAGTTCTGACGATTTTACCAATCTGGGGATCATCCGCCGTCAGTCCTGGTATATCCCAAAAAATAGCGAACTGCTTTCTGGCATAAGCTATCTCATCCTGCACCTGTCGCAATGTCTGTTGGGTAGCAGACATATCTTGCAGTTGGATATTATCAAGAACGCTTCTTACTTTATAAACAGCCCCAACGACGTTATGCAGCGAATCCTGTTCCTTTACTATATTATGCAGTAGAAGGGTACTTTTTTGATTTCCTTTGAGATCGACCAACTCAAACCCATTAGAAAGGAACTGCATAAAGG
>NZ_JAHLQZ010000173.1:0-8527 GCF_018919505.1 Citrobacter sp. S55_ASV_140 | reverse complement strand
CGATCTCATAGAACCGACGGTGCGGCAAATTTCGTTGTATCAGCAGTTTGGCTGGCAGGCGCCAGACTATATTCATCTGCCGCTGGCGCTTAACGAACAAGGCGCTAAACTTTCCAAACAAAATCATGCACCTGCCCTGCCGCAAGGCGATCCACGTCCGGTGATTATTGCCGCGCTGCGCTTTCTCGGCCAGCGTGCGGATATCGCGTGGCAGGAAATGCAGGTCGATCAGATCCTTCAGTTTGCCGTCAAAAACTGGAGTCTGACAACGGTGCCAGAATCAGCGATCGTAAATACGCCATTCTCAAATGCGCCACGCTGAGCTATGATTAGCCGCTATTTTTACACAGCAACACTTGTTCTGATTGAAGTTTGACACTACCGAGGTGCACTATTTTTACCCGAGTCGCTAATTTTTGCCGCAAGGTGCTAAGCCGCGAGGAGCGCGAGGCCGAGCTTGCCGTCGCCCGTCCACATATGACGGTAATCCCGCGTGAGCAGCACTCAATCTCCCGCAAAGATATCAGTGAAAATGCCCTGAAGGTAATGTACAGGCTCAATAAGGCTGGATACGAGGCATGGCTGGTTGGTGGGGGCGTGCGCGATCTTTTGCTGGGCAAAAAGCCAAAAGATTTTGATGTCACCACTAACGCAACGCCGGATCAGGTGCGAAAACTGTTTCGCAACTGTCGTCTGGTCGGTCGCCGTTTCCGCCTTGCGCATGTGATGTTTGGCCCGGAAATTATCGAAGTGGCGACCTTTCGCGGCCATCATGAAGGCAGCGAAGCCGATCGCACCACGTCGCAACGCGGGCAAAACGGTATGCTGCTACGCGATAACATCTTTGGCTCCATTGAAGAAGATGCCCAGCGTCGCGATTTCACGATCAACAGCCTGTATTACAGCGTGGCCGATTTCACCGTGCGTGATTACGTCGGTGGCATGCAGGATCTCGAAGAAGGCATCATTCGCCTGATCGGTAATCCGGAAACGCGCTATCGCGAAGATCCCGTACGTATGCTGCGCGCCGTGCGCTTTGCCGCCAAGCTCGACATGCGTATCAGCCCGGAAACCGCAGAGCCGATCCCGCGTCTGGCAACGCTGTTGAACGACATTCCTCCCGCACGCCTGTTTGAAGAAGCGCTTAAGTTGTTACAGGCGGGCTATGGGTATGAAACCTATAAAAAACTGCGTGAGTACAGCCTATTCCAGCCGCTGTTCCCAACCATTACGCGCTACTTCACCGAAGACGGTGACAGCCCGATGGAACGCATTATCGCCCAGGTGCTGAAGAATACCGATAACCGCATTAACAATGATATGCGCGTTAACCCGGCGTTCTTGTTCGCCGCCATGTTCTGGTATCCGTTACTGGAAGCCGCGCAGAAAATCGCGCAAGAAAGCGGCCTGGCCTATTACGACGCTTTCGCACTGGCAATGAATGACGTACTCGACGAAGCCTGTCGCTCGCTGGCAATCCCGAAACGATTAACCTCGCTGACCCGCGATATCTGGCAGTTGCAGTTACGCATGTCCCGTCGTCAGGGCAAACGCGCCTGGAAGCTGATGGAACATCCGAAGTTCCGCGCCGCCTACGACCTGCTGGCCCTGCGTGCAGAAGTGGAAAACAACGCCGAGCTGCAGCGTCTGGCTCAATGGTGGGGTGAATTCCAGGTTTCAGCGCCGCCGGAGCAAAAAGGCATGCTGAACGAGCTGGATGAAGAGCCTGAACGTCGTCGTCATCGTCGCCCACGTAAACGCGCGCCACGCCGCGAGGGCTCCGCGTGACCAATCGCGAATACCCAATGGATTTGGGGTTGCATCAATGCGGCGACACAGCGAACTCCCGGGAGCGTACATCAGTACGTGACTGGGATGAGCGAGGAAAGCCAACACAGATGCAGCTTGAAAGACGACGGGTATATATCGCTATTGGCAGCAACCTCGCCTCCCCGCTGGAACAGGTGAATGCTGCCGTACAGGCGATCGGTGAAATTCCCGACAGCCGCATTGTGGCCGTCTCTTCATTTTACCGCACACCGCCATTAGGCCCACAGGATCAGCCCGATTACCTGAACGCCGCCGTGGCGCTGGATACCGCTCTCGCCCCAGAAGAATTGCTTAACCATACCCAGCGCATTGAGCTGCAACAGGGGCGTGTGCGCAAGGCCGAACGCTGGGGTCCGCGTACGCTGGATCTCGACATTATGCTGTTTGGCGATGAAGTGATTAACACCGACCGTCTGACCGTGCCGCACTACGACATGAAAAAGCGGGGCTTTATGCTGTGGCCGCTGTTTGAGATCGCCCCTGATCTGATCTTTCCGGATGGTATCAGCCTGCATCAGCATCTCACCCATCTTGGTGCGGCAAAACCCGCCCACTGGTAAAACATAGCCTCCCCTTTAGCGTTTACTGCTTTAGCGCCAAACGATTGCTTAAATCAATTGCCCCCCTGAATGTGACTGTTAGAATGCCGGTAAATATGACTTTCATCATCAGGAAATGTTATGAAACCGACCACCATTTCGCTGTTACAGAAATGCAAACAGGAAAAGAAACGCTTCGCCACCATTACCGCGTACGATTACAGCTTCGCCAAATTATTCGCCGATGAAGGCATCAACGTGATGCTGGTGGGCGACTCACTGGGCATGACAATTCAGGGGCACGACTCCACCCTGCCGGTCACCGTGGAAGATATCGCCTACCACACCCGCGCCGTTCGCCGTGGCGCGCCGAACTGCCTGCTGCTCTCCGACCTGCCGTTTATGGCTTATGCCACGCCGGAACAGACGTTTGAAAACGCGGCCATCGTGATGCGTGCGGGGGCCAATATGGTCAAGATTGAAGGCGGCGCATGGTTGGTTGATACGGTGAAAATGCTCACCGAACGCGCCGTCCCGGTTTGTGGTCATCTGGGGCTGACGCCGCAATCGGTGAATATCTTCGGCGGCTATAAAATTCAGGGCCGCGGCGACGCCGGGCAGGTACTGCTGGATGACGCGCTGGCCTTAGAAGCGGCAGGCGCTCAACTGTTGGTGCTGGAATGCGTGCCGGTTGAACTGGCGAAGCGCGTTACTGAAGCGCTGTCGATTCCGGTGATCGGCATCGGCGCGGGCAACGTCACCGATGGTCAGATCCTGGTAATGCACGATGCGTTTGGCATCACCGGCGGTCATATTCCAAAATTCGCGAAAAATTTCCTTGCCGAAGCGGGCGACATACGCGCCGCCGTACGGCAGTATATGGCAGAAGTGGAGTCCGGCGTTTATCCGGGCGAAGAACACAGTTTCCATTAAGGAGTCCAGGTGTGTTAATTATCGAAACCCTGCCGCTGCTGCGTCAGCATGTCCGTCGTCTGCGCCAGGAAGGCAAACGCGTCGCATTGGTTCCCTCTATGGGCAATCTGCACGACGGCCATATGAAACTGGTCGATGAGGCAAAAGCCCGGGCTGATGTGGTCATCGTCAGCATTTTCGTCAATCCGATGCAATTCGACAGACCGGAAGATTTGGTGCGCTATCCGCGCACGCTGCAGGAAGACTGCGAAAAACTGAACAAGCGCAAAGTCGATTATGTCTTTGCTCCAGCCGTTGAGGAAATCTACCCGCAGGGGCTGGAAGGCCAGACGTACGTTGATGTTCCCGGCCTCTCTACCATGCTGGAAGGCGCCAGCCGTCCGGGCCACTTCCGCGGTGTCTCAACTATCGTCAGCAAGCTGTTCAACCTGATCCAGCCGGATATCGCCTGCTTTGGCGAGAAGGATTTCCAGCAACTGGCGCTGATTCGCAAAATGGTCGCCGATCTGGGCTACGACATTGAGATAGTCGGCGTGCCGATTATCCGCGCCAAAGATGGTCTGGCGCTCAGCTCGCGTAACGGGTATCTGACGGCAGAGCAGCGTAAAATCGCCCCAGGATTATACAAAGTGATGAGCGGCATCGGCGAAAAGTTACAGGCCGGTGAGCGTGACCTGGACGAGATGATTGCCATTGCAGCGCAAGAACTGAATGAAAAAGGCTTCCGCGCCGACGACATTCAGATCCGCGATGCCGACACGCTGCTTGAACTCACCGAAAACAGCAAACGTGCGGTCATTCTGGTCGCCGCATGGCTGGGACAGGCGCGTTTGATCGATAATCAAAGCGTTACATTAGCCCAGTAGACAGGGGTTAAAAATCGGGCAATACTGCCTGAGAATTTCCAAAGCAGGCTTCAAGCGCCTGCTTAGCCAAGATAAACGACAGGGTATAGAAGTTATGATTCGCACCATGCTGCAAGGCAAGCTCCACCGCGTAAAAGTCACGCAGGCGGACCTGCACTACGAAGGTTCCTGTGCCATTGACCAGGATTTCCTCGATGCCTCCGGTATTCTGGAAAACGAAGCGATTGATATCTGGAACGTGACCAATGGGAAACGTTTCTCAACCTATGCGATTGCGGCTGAACGCGGCTCCAAAATCATCTCGGTGAACGGTGCGGCGGCGCATTGCGCTGAGGTTGGCGACATTGTGATTATCGCCAGCTTCGTCACCATGTCTGATGAAGAAGCCCGGACATGGCGGCCGAAAGTGGCCTACTTTGAAGGCGACAACGAAATGAAGCGCACCGCGAAAGCTATTCCGGTCCAGGTTGCCTGATAGTCCTTACCCCTGCGGCTGATTGACGATCAGCCGCGACATCGTTTCCAGCGAATCCGTGCGTAAAATATACAGCCTTTTGAGCAGCATCGGATTATCGCCCGGCTTCACCTTCCCTCTCACCGTGGTTACCGCCATGTGAAATCCCGCATCGCCCGCCGCTTTTACCGCCGTGGCGTTATAACCGCCAAACGGATATGAAAGATACAGGACGTGAGGATTGAACTGGGACAGCGCCCGCCGCGAACGGGCAAAATCGAACAGAATGTTGTGATAGTTGCGGCTCAGCAGGATCGGCCGATGATAAGCGTCCACTCGATGTAAAAAATGGGTATGCGACTGGAAGTCAAACACATCCCTGATCCCATTCAGTTCAGAGACGCTCATAAACTGTAGCGATTTCGGATCCCACTTCTGCGGATGGCGCTTAATGCGTGACGAGATGATAAACGCCGTCGCCTTCATGCCGTTCTGTTTCAACACCGGATAAGCATAACGACTCACCGACTTCAGACCATCGTCGAAAGTCAGCACCACCGCCCGCGCCGGGAGGTTCATATTGTTGCGTACATAGCCTTCCAATTGATACATCGTCAGCGTCGTGTAGCCGCGATCGTGTAGCCAGGCCATCTGGTTGCTAAAAGCGCGTACGGAGGTTGTGGTGGAGGTGTGACGAAAGCGGGTATTCTCTTCATCACGCAGAATATGATGATAGGTTAACACCGGGATGCCGTTGTCTTCCTGCGCATCCAGAGCACTGATATAGGCCAGTCTGCCGCCAATGCGGATCTGGTACCACGTCTGGTTGAGTCGGTCTTTAAGCTTACTGATTATGGGATAGCGCAGATTATCCGCCAGCACGCCAAACGGGGCGCTACCGACATCCGGGGCATTATAAACCGGTGTATCTTTCCAGGTAATCAGGCTTTGATTGCTGAGGGGTTTATTGAGATCGCCCAAACCATCGTCAACTTTCTGCCGCCCCTGAACAGGCTCCAGATGCCCCTTATCAATAAATCCGGTACCAAAGCCAAAGGTGAATTCGTAATAGTCAGCCGCTATCGGCTCTACGGCAAGGATCTGCCCGGCGCGAACATTCCCCACCGTCACCATTTTGTCACCTATCTGCGCCCACACGGCAGCCGCTTCGGTAGTTTGCATGTAGCGAGCAGGCAAAGCCGCAGCTACGCTGCCAGAAGACAGGAGCAACAAAATAAGCACAACGCGCATAACCATATGAGATAACCGAACCGAGGCGAGAAACCTCGGCTATTGTAGCAAAAGCGCCATCAATACCAACGATTAATACTCGTACAAATCATGCTTCAACACGAAGGGGGGATTTTTTTGTTGTTGATGCCAGAGGCTTGAGACCTCCGGCCCGCCAAGCGTAACAATGCAATCGCGAAACGCAGAGCTGCTCATTGATTCCCGCGACGAAAGCATTCGCTCAAGCAATGAATAGCTGATACCTGAAATCACTTCACACTGGGGGTGTTTGTGGCTCATTAACGAGGCCACGCGGTACGGTGCGGCCCCCGCGGTATCCGTCAGGAAGATCACGCCCTCGCCTGAGTCAGTAGCATGCAGGGCGTGACACATCATGCGGCTCAGCATATTTGAGCTGAGCCCACGCCAAAAACTTACCGCCTGGCATTGGGCCAACGGGCCGTGCTTCTGCTCCAGACGATGCAGCATATCCTGTGCCTTATCGTCATGACAGGTAATTACCCAACCTAACATTGCCTTCCTCCTTAGCAGGCAAGTAGTTTATCAATGTGATAAATCCATAATGGTGATAAGCGTCAAAAGTCTTCCTCTCCCGAGCAGAGAGAGGAAGAAAGAACTAACTGCGCAAACCGCGTCCACGCTGGATCAGGTACCAGCACAGCAAATAAAACACCGCGATGAACACCACCAGCACGCCAAACGTGGTGACCAGCGGAACATCATGGATACCCAGGAAGCCGTAGCGGAATCCGCTGATCATGTAGACAATTGGGTTCAGGTGCGACAGCCCCTGCCAGAACGGCGGCAGCAGCGTTAACGAATAGAATACGCCCCCCAGGTAGGTCAGTGGTGTTAGTACGAAGGTTGGGATCAGGCTGATATCGTCAAAGGTTTTGGCGAAGACTGCATTCAGTAAGCCCGCCAGCGAGAACAGAATCGCGGTCAGCACCAATGTGAGCGCCACAAACACCCACGAATGTACCTGGAACGGCACAAAGAACAGCGACACCGCGGTAACCAGAATGCCCACGCACAGCCCGCGCGCCACGCCGCCGCCGACAAAACCAGCGATAATGACGTGCGTCGGTACCGGAGCGACCAGCAGTTCTTCAATATTACGTTGAAACTTGGCGCTAAAGAATGACGATGCCACGTTAGCGTACGAGTTGGTGATTACAGCCATCATAATCAGCCCCGGCACAATAAACTGCATGTAGCTAAAACCATGCATTTCGCCGATACGCGAGCCAATCAAATTACCAAAAATAATAAAATAGAGCGTCATGGTGATGACGGGAGGAACCAGAGTCTGGACCCAGATACGCATAAAGCGGTGGATCTCTTTCGCCCAGATGCTTTTCAGCGCAACCCAATACAGCTGCATCATGCGCGATCTCCTTGTTTTTCATGCACCAGAGAAACAAACAGTTCTTCCAGTCGGTTCGCTTTGTTACGCATACTTAATACCTGAATACCCTGGGCGCTCAGTTGTGAGAACACGCTGTTAACCCCTTGCTCACGCAGAACTTCCACTTCCAGCGTCGAGGTATCAACCAGACGATACTGATACCCTTCCAGTTTTGGCAGCGGGCTTTTCGGCGCCAGATCGAGAATAAAGGTTTCTGATTTCAGTTTAGAGAGCAGGCTCTTCATGGAGGTATTTTCCACCAGCTCGCCGTGCTGAATAATACCGATATTGCGACACAGCATTTCCGCTTCTTCGAGATAGTGGGTGGTCAGAATAATTGTGGTGCCTTTATCATTTAAATCTTTTAAAAAGCCCCACATTGAACGACGTAGCTCAATGTCGACGCCCGCCGTCGGTTCGTCGAGAATCAACAGCTTTGGCTCATGCATCAGCGCACGAGCGATCATCAGACGACGTTTCATCCCGCCGGAAAGCATACGCGCACGTTCGTTACGCTTTTCCCACAAGTCGAGCTGTTTTAGATATATTTCGCTACGCTTAACGGCTTCTTTATGCTCAACGCCGTAGTAACCTGCCTGGTTGACCACGATCTGCTGCACGGTTTCAAACGGGTTAAAGTTAAACTCCTGCGGCACCAGACCAAGCTGACGTTTAGCGTTAACCGTATCTTTATCGAGATCGTATCCGAAGACGCTTACCCGTCCGGAAGTTTTATTCACCAGCGAACTGATAATGCCGATGGTGGTGGATTTACCTGCGCCATTCGGTCCCAAAAGCGCATAAAAATCACCCGCTTCGACTTGCAAATCTATGCCGCGTAGCGCCTGCACGCCACCGGGATAGGTTTTCTTAAGTTCTTGAAGTTCCAGAGCAATGGTCATGGTTTTTTACTTACCTTACGTTCTGACATTTCATATATAGTTTAATTAATGCTGGAGTTACCCTATATTAGCCCATCGAATTTATCTGGTTTCGGGTCGTACAACTCCATGAAAGACATAGATACACTCATCAGCAACAATGCACTATGGTCAAAGATGCTGGTAGAAGAGGATCCCGGATTTTTTGAAACGCTGACACATGCGCAGAATCCACGTTTTCTATGGATTGGATGTTCCGATAGCCGCGTTCCCGCTGAACGATTGACCGGTCTGGAACCGGGCGAATTATTCGTCCACCGTAATGTTGCCAATCTGGTTATTCACACCGACCTGAACTGCCTCTC
>NZ_JAHLQZ010000172.1:0-8605 GCF_018919505.1 Citrobacter sp. S55_ASV_140 | reverse complement strand
GCTGAAAGAACAGAATAATCGCTCTTAAGCGTTCACTGAAACAAAAAGGCCAGTGGTAAAAAAGTGCTTCACTTTCTTGCCACTGGCCTCCCAGTTTCCCCGATTGCCATGTTTACCTTTACGTAGATAACTTCCTTTCCCTTTCTTATTTTTCTCAACGCGCTGCCTGAACAGTGGATCATGCAGAAGCGCCTCAATGGCGTTGTCCTTTATCTGTCCTTTGGTATGCTGATAACGGCTCATACTCTCTCCAGTTTGTGGGGTAATTTACGCCGGGAGTGTAGACCTGACCGTGCAAAAAATCAACGGTCTGATAGTGTCCCGCTGGCGCCTTGTTCAAGTGCTTCAAGAATAGAACAGTACACACTGCTGTGTGCTTTACCACAGCACGCATCATTTAATCGCTGTAACGATCGTTGCATCGCCTGAAGCTCCGCTATGCGCGCTTCGACCTCTTGTAATCTTTCCTGAACGATCCCTTTTGATTCCTGGCAGGTATGGTGCTCTGGATCTATGCGGATCGAAAGCAGTTCGCGAATCGACTCCAGTGTAAAACCAAGCTGACGGGCATAACGAATAAACTTAAGACGCTGAAGATCACTTTCCGTGTAGAGGCGAAACCCGCCTTCGGTACGTACTTCATGTTCCATCATCTGCTGCTTTTCATAGTAACGGATAGTATCCGGCGTCACGTCAGCCAGCTTCGCTAATTCACCAATTCGGTACATGCTCTCTCCGCTATTTGTCGTTGATCTTCTGTGGCAGCTTATCTGCGTATTCGCCGTGTAAAAATTCGGTGCTAAGTCCAGCCTGGCGAAGTTTTAGCTCCAGTAGCGACAACCGTCGACTGACTTCCTGATAACTGGCATCATCTTTGCGGATCCCCGCGAGTATTTCAAGCAGTTGGATCGCCTCTCTGCGCTGCTCAAGCTCAGGTGGAAGGCAGCCTGCATTTTTTAATAAACGGTATCCGGCCCGAAGTTCAGGCGGAATATGGGAATCATCGTCAAGAGTAAGCGGTTCGCCTGTACCAGGTAAATCATCAAACTCGCCTTTAGACTGTGCAGCAATAATATGGCGCTCCGCCCACTGGTCCAGTAACCACATATGACGCTCCAGGGGATGAACAAAAAGAGTACAGATATTGTAGATAAGTGGGGATATGGCGGATATAAAAAAACCCGCCGAGGCGGGTTTTTTTACGTTACTACAGATTACTCTGCAGCAGCTTCTGTTTTCTCTGAACGATCAACCAGCTCGATGTATGCCATCGGCGCGTTGTCGCCTGCACGGAAACCACACTTCAGAATGCGAGTGTAACCACCGGCGCGGCTCGCGAAACGCGGGCCCAGTTCGTTAAACAGTTTTGCCACGATCTCGTTATCACGAGTACGGGCGAATGCCAGACGACGATTAGCTACGCTATCAGTCTTGGCAAGAGTAATCAGCGGCTCAACTACGCGACGCAGCTCTTTCGCTTTCGGCAGAGTCGTCTTGATGATTTCATGACGAACCAGTGAACCTGCCATATTGCGGAACATAGCCTGGCGATGGCTGCTGTTGCGGTTCAGTTGACGACCACTCTTACGATGGCGCATGACCTTATCCTTCTCAGTAAAACCTTAACCTGTGATCCGGTTACTCGTCAGCGATGCTTGCCGGTGGCCAGTTTTCCAGGCGCATGCCCAGAGACAGTCCACGGGAAGCCAGCACGTCTTTAATCTCAGTAAGAGATTTTTTACCAAGGTTAGGCGTCTTAAGAAGCTCAACCTCAGTACGCTGTACCAGATCACCGATATAGTGGATAGCTTCTGCTTTGAGGCAGTTAGCAGAGCGGACAGTCAATTCCAGATCGTCAACAGGGCGCAGCAGGATCGGATCGAATTCTGGTTTCTCTTCTTTAACTTCCGGCTGACGTACATCACGTAAGTCAACAAAAGCTTCCAGTTGTTCAGCCAGAATGGTTGCCGCACGACGAATCGCCTCTTCAGGATCGATTGTGCCGTTGGTTTCCATTTCGATGACCAGCTTGTCCAGGTCGGTACGCTGTTCTACACGCGCTGCTTCAACATTGTAGGCAATACGCTCTACAGGGCTGTAGCATGCGTCGACCAGCAGACGGCCGATTGGGCGCTCATCTTCTTCCGAATGAATTCGGGTAGAAGCCGGCACATAACCACGACCGCGCTGAACTTTGATGCGCATACTAATAGATGCGTTCTCATCGGTCAGGTGGCAGATCACGTGCTGTGGCTTGACGATTTCGACATCACCATCATGGGTAATGTCGGCTGCAGTCACAGGGCCAATGCCAGATTTATTCAAGGTAAGAATAACGTCATCTTTACCCTGAACTCTCACCGCCAGCCCTTTCAGGTTGAGCAGGATTTCCAGGATATCTTCCTGAACGCCTTCTTTGGTGCTGTACTCATGTAGTACACCATCAATCTCAACCTCGGTCACCGCGCAACCCGGCATCGATGAGAGCAGAATACGGCGCAGTGCGTTACCCAAAGTATGGCCAAAGCCACGCTCTAAAGGCTCAAGGGTCACCTTGGCGTGCGTCGAACTCACTTGCTCGATATCTACCAGGCGCGGTTTTAGAAACTCTGTCACAGAACCCTGCATTGTGTCCTCTCTTTGGTACTAAGCTTTACTTGGAGTAAAGCTCGACGATCAGGTGTTCGTTAATGTCCGCAGACAGATCAGAACGCTCCGGCTTACGCTTGAACGTACCTTCCATCTTGCCAGCATCAACTTCCAGCCAGGTTGGCTTTTCACGCTGCTCAGCCAGCTCCAGAGCGGCTTTCACGCGAGACTGCTTCTTCGCTTTCTCACGAATGCTAACAACGTCATTCGGACTAACCTGATAAGAAGCGATGTTAACAACACGACCGTTTACCATAATTGCTTTATGGCTGACCAGCTGACGTGCTTCTGCACGAGTGGCACCGAAGCCCATACGGTATACAACGTTGTCCAGACGACCTTCCAGCAGACCCAACAGGTTTTCACCGGTGTTGCCTTTCAGACGTGCTGCTTCTTTGTAGTAGTTACGGAACTGACGCTCCAGCACACCATAGATACGGCGAACTTTTTGCTTTTCACGCAACTGCACACCATAGTCAGACAGACGCGGTTTACGCGCACCGTGCTGGCCAGGAGCTTGTTCAATTTTACACTTGGTATCGATCGCGCGAACGCCAGACTTAAGGAATAAGTCAGTGCCCTCACGACGGCTCAGCTTGAGCTTAGGACCCAAATATCTTGCCATTTTCTTTCTCCAACAATCCTAGAAACGACAGCGTTATACGCGACGTTTTTTCGGCGGACGACAACCGTTATGAGGGATCGGAGTCACATCAGTAATATTAGTGATGCGGAAACCAGCGGCGTTCAGAGCACGAACAGTAGATTCGCGACCTGGACCCGGTCCTTTGACCATAACTTCCAGATTCTTGATACCGTATTCTTTTACGGCTTCAGCGCAACGCTCTGCTGCAACCTGAGCTGCAAACGGAGTGGATTTGCGAGAACCACGGAAACCGGAACCACCGGCTGTTGCCCAACCCAGTGCGTTACCCTGACGATCAGTAATGGTAACGATGGTGTTGTTAAAAGAAGCATGGATATGAGCCACGCCGTCAGAGACTTGTTTTCTTACACGTTTACGTGCACGAATTGGTGCCTTTGCCATTATTCAATCACCCCGATTATTTCTTGATCGGTTTGCGCGGACCCTTACGGGTACGTGCGTTGGTCTTGGTACGCTGACCGCGAACCGGGAGACCACGACGATGACGCAAACCGCGATAGCAACCAAGGTCCATAAGGCGCTTGATGCTCATGCTAACTTCACGGCGCAGATCACCTTCAACGACAAATTTGGCAACTTCGTCACGCAGCGTGTCGATTTGTTCTTCAGACAGCTCACTGATCTTAACATCTTCAGCGATACCCGCTGCAGCCAGAATGGCTTTAGAACGGGTCTTGCCGACGCCGTAGATCGAAGTTAATGCGATCACAGCATGTTTCTGATCAGGAATGTTAATGCCTGCTATACGGGCCACTATGCACTCCTACTATTTAATATGTACGCACCATGCTGAAAAGCCCGTTTTCAGGATACTCAAATGGAAACGCACAGACATACAAAAGATTGGCTGGCTAATCTAGCCAGCTCAACCCAACTTTGCAAGAAAAATATGCGAATAAATCAGCCTTGGCGCTGTTTATGCTTCGGCTCGGCACTGCAAATCACACGGATGACACCATCACGCTTAACGATTTTGCAGTTACGGCATAATTTCTTGACGGAAGCACGAACTTTCATTTTTACTCTCCGTAACTTCTCGGGCGACTGTTAACGGCCGTAGCCTTTCAGATTCGCCTTCTTCAATGCAGACTCGTACTGACTTGACATCATCAGAGTTTGCACTTGAGCCATAAAGTCCATAATCACGACAACAACGATAAGCAGTGAGGTCCCACCAAAGTAGAACGGTACTTTCATTGCATCACGCATGAACTCCGGGATCAGGCAGATAAAGGTAATGTAGAGCGCACCAACCAAAGTCAGGCGGGTCATTACTTTATCGATATACTTCGCCGTTTGCTCTCCCGGACGAATTCCTGGTACAAATGCACCGGACTTCTTCAGGTTATCTGCTGTTTCACGCGGGTTGAAAACCAACGCCGTGTAGAAGAAACAGAAGAATATGATTGCAGACGCATAGAGTAACACATAAAGCGGTTGCCCAGGCTGCAAATACAGCGAAATTGTTGTCAGCCAGTTCCAACCAGTCCCGCCCCCGAACCATGACGCGATGGTCGCCGGGAACAGAATAATACTGGAAGCGAAGATTGCCGGGATTACCCCCGCCATATTCACTTTCAGCGGTAAATGTGTGCTCTGTGCAGCATAGACACGACGACCTTGCTGACGTTTCGCGTAGTTTACCACAATACGGCGTTGACCACGCTCAACAAATACAACAAAGAACGTCACTGCAAATACTAATACTGCAACCAACAGCAACACGAGGAAGTGCAGGTCGCCTTGACGCGCTTGCTCGATAGTATGGGCAATGGCTGGCGGGAGTCCCGCAACAATACCGGCGAAGATAATGATTGAGATACCGTTGCCGATACCACGTTCAGTAATCTGTTCGCCCAACCACATCAGGAACATAGTCCCTGTAACCAGACTTACAACAGCGGTGAAATAGAATGCAAAGCCTGGATTCATTACCAGGCCCTGCATACCAGGCATATTCGGCAGACCGGTAGCAATACCGATCGACTGGAATATCGCCAGCACCAGAGTACCGTAGCGGGTGTACTGGCTGATCTTACGACGACCAGACTCCCCTTCTTTCTTAATTTCTGCCAGCGTTGGATGAACCACCGTCAGCAGCTGGATAATGATCGACGCCGAAATATACGGCATGATCCCCAGAGCAAAGATAGAAGCACGGCTGAGAGCACCACCAGAGAACATGTTAAACATTTCAATGATGGTGCCTCGCTGTTGCTCAAGCAGTTTGGCAAGTACAGCGGCATCAATACCAGGGATCGGAATGAAAGAGCCAATACGGAACACAATAAGCGCACCGATTACAAACAGCAGTCTGCGTTTCAGCTCGCCTAAGCCACCTTTGGCACTTTGAAAATCTAATCCCGGTTGTTTAGCCATCTGCTACTTATTCCTCGATTTTACCGCCAGCAGCTTCGATAGCAGCACGAGCGCCTTTAGTAACACGCAGGCCACGAACAGTTACCGGAGTAGTGACTTCACCAGCCAGGATCACTTTCGCGAACTCGATCTGGATACCGATAATGTTAGCTGCTTTCAGCGTGTTCAGGTCTACAACACCGCCTTCAACTTTAGCCAGGTCAGACAGACGAACTTCGGCTGTAATCGCTGCTTTACGTGAAGTGAAGCCGAATTTCGGCAGACGACGGTACAGAGGCATCTGACCACCCTCGAAACCGCGACGTACGCCACCGCCAGAACGAGACTTCTGACCTTTGTGACCACGACCACCGGTTTTACCGAGGCCAGAACCGATACCACGACCCAGGCGTTTACCCGCCTTTTTGGAGCCTTCGGCCGGAGACAGAGTATTTAAACGCATCTCTTACTCCTCAACTTTAACCATGAAGGAAACCGCGTTGACCATACCACGAACTGCAGGAGTATCCTCGCGTTCTACGGTGTGACCAATACGACGCAGACCCAGGCCAAGCAGCGTTGCCTTGTGTTTCGGCAGACGACCGATTGCACTGCGGGTTTGAGTAATTTTAATAGTCTTTGCCATGGTTTATTTCCCCAGAATTTCTTCAACGGATTTACCACGCTTGGCAGCGACCATTTCCGGAGATTTCATATTTTCCAGACCGTCGATAGTTGCACGAACCACGTTAATCGGGTTGGTGGAACCATACGCTTTAGCCAGAACGTTACGAACTCCAGCGACTTCCAGAACGGCGCGCATTGCACCACCGGCGATGATACCGGTACCTTCGGAAGCCGGCTGCATGAATACACGAGAACCCGTGTGAGTACCCTTAACCGGGTGCTGCAGGGTGCCGTGGTTCAGCGCGACGTTAATCATATTGCGACGGGCTTTTTCCATCGCTTTCTGGATCGCTGCTGGAACTTCACGCGCTTTACCGTAACCAAAACCAACGCGACCGTTACCATCGCCAACTACAGTCAGAGCTGTGAAGGAGAAAATACGACCACCTTTAACGGTTTTAGATACGCGGTTTACCGCGATCAGCTTTTCCTGCAGTTCGCCAGCTTGTTTTTCGATGTGAGCCATCTTACACCTCTACCTTAGAACTGAAGGCCAGCTTCACGGGCAGCATCTGCCAGTGCCTGGACACGACCATGATATTGGAACCCGGAACGGTCAAAGGACACATCTTTGATGCCTTTTTCCAGAGCGCGTTCGGCGACAGCTTTACCCACAGCTGCTGCAGCGTCTTTGTTACCGGTGTACTTCAGTTGTTCAGCGATAGCTTTTTCTACAGTAGAAGCAGCTACCAGAACTTCAGAACCGTTCGGTGCAATTACCTGTGCGTAAATATGACGCGGGGTACGATGTACCACCAGGCGAGTTGCGCCCAGCTCTTTGAGCTTGCGGCGTGCGCGGGTCGCACGACGGATACGAGCAGATTTCTTATCCATAGTGTTACCTTACTTCTTCTTAGCCTCTTTGGTACGCACGACTTCGTCGGCGTAACGAACACCCTTGCCTTTGTAAGGCTCAGGACGACGGTAGGCGCGCAGATCTGCCGCAACCTGACCGATCAGCTGTTTATCAGCGCCTTTCAGCACGATTTCAGTCTGAGTCGGACATTCTGCAGTGATACCTGCCGGCAGCTGATGATCAACTGGATGAGAGAAACCTAAAGCCAGGTTTACTACATTCCCTTTGACCGCTGCACGATAACCTACACCAACCAGCTGCAGCTTCTTAGTGAAGCCTTCGGTAACACCGACAACCATTGCATTCAGCAGGGCACGCGCGGTACCAGCCTGAGCCCATCCATCTGCGTAACCATCACGCGGACCGAAGGTCAGTGCATTATCTGCATGATTTACTGCAACAGCATCGTTGAGAGTACGAGTCAGCTCGCCGTTTTTACCTTTGATCGTAATAACCTGACCGTTGATTTTTACATCAACGCCGGCAGGAATAACGACCGGTGCTTTAGCAACACGAGACATTTTTTCCTCCGATTAGGCTACGTAGCAGATAATTTCGCCACCAAGACCAGCCTGGCGCGCTGCACGATCAGTCATAACACCTTTAGAGGTAGAAACAACTGCGATACCCATGCCAGCCATAACCTTCGGCAGCTCGTCTTTACGCTTATAAATGCGCAGACCTGGGCGACTGACACGCTGAATGCTTTCTACAACAGCTTTACCCTGGAAATACTTAAGAGTAAGTTCCAGTTCCGGCTTGGTGTCGCCTTCAACTTTAAAATCTTCAATAAAACCTTCTTCCTTCAGCACGTTGGCAATTGCCACTTTCAGCTTGGAGGAAGGCATGGTGACCGCAGCTTTATTCGCGGCCTGACCGTTACGGATACGGGTCAGCATATCCGCGATCGGATCTTGCATGCTCATCTGTCTTTACTCCCGTGATTCAATTGGTAATTACCAGCTAGCCTTTTTCAAGCCTGGTACTTCACCGCGCATAGCGGCTTCACGCAGTTTGATACGGCTCAACCCGAACTTGCCCACATAGCCATGCGGACGACCTGTTTGACGGCAGCGGTTACGCTGACGGGACGGGCTGGAATCACGCGGCAGAGACTGCAGCTTCAGAACTGCGTTCCAACGATCTTCGTCGGTCGCGTTCACATCAGAGATAATAGCTTTCAGTTCAGCGCGTTTTGCGAAGTACTTATCAGCTAAAGCTACGCGCTTTACTTCGCGTGCTTTCATTGATTGCTTAGCCATTCAGTAACCCTACCTTACTTGCGGAACGGGAAGTCAAAGGCAGCCAGCAGAGCACGGCCTTCTTCGTCAGATTTCGCAGTAGTGGTAATGGTAATATCCAAACCACGCACGCGGTCGACTTTATCG
>NZ_JAHLQZ010000171.1:0-8639 GCF_018919505.1 Citrobacter sp. S55_ASV_140 | reverse complement strand
TCAGCACCAGCGCTTAAAACAAGAATTTTGCATCTTTAGGGGGCCAGACGATCAATTTTCCACGCGTTATCTTCACGTTGGTATAAAAAACGATCGTGCAGACGATTTTCGCCGCCCTGCCAAAACTCCATTTGTTCAATACTTACGCGAAAGCCGCCCCAGAAACTGGGCAACGGAACTTCCCCTTGCTGAAACTTCTGCTTCAGCTCAAGGAATTTGCTTTCAAGAATGCCGCGAGCGGAGATTCGACTGGACTGTTTAGATACCCAGGCACCAATCTGGCTGTCGCGTGGGCGACTGTGGAAGTACTTCACCACCTCAAGCGTGGAAAGGCGCTCAGCCTTGCCAATCACCATCACCTGCCGTTCCAGGGTATGCCATGGGAACAACAGACTGATACGGGGGTTCTTCTCGATTTGATGCGCCTTGCGGCTACCGAGGTTGGTATAGAAAACCAGCCCTTTGTCATCATAATGTTTGAGCAACACGATGCGCTGATACGGCTGACCGTTTTCATCAACGGTCGCAACAACCATAGCAGTAGGATCTGCCAGTTTGGCATCGCAGGCTTGCCCCAGCCAACGCTCAAACAGCGCAAGGGGCTCGGCGGGAAGATCGTGGCGGCGCAGACCGCCTTTCGTGTATTCACGGCGCAGATGCGCGATTTGCTGCAATTCGTCGTTATCAGACATGATGTTGGGCTACGGATTGTCAGAGGGTGACGCTATTGTGCGCCGCCCAGGTGAAAATCTCAACGCTTCGGGTTCTGTAACTGACAGTTATTTAGCACAATTCTGTCTCGTTTATAGACCGTTGCCTCGTCGCCTTTAGACCAGAAGACGTAGATACCATCCGTATAGCGCGCCCCCGATGCCGACATGCCCTGTTTGAGGTTCAATAGCTGATTATCATAAACAAAGTTCACTTCCTGGCGCGTATTGTTCAGCTTCACGGTAAGCGGTTTTTCATCACAGCGGTATTCAAGCGTGTCGGTTTGCATACGCTCAACAAATTGGTTGTACACGCTGCACCCGCTAAGCAGTACCGGCAGACATACTAACAACAGTTTTTTCATAGCCCTATCCTGAAGACTTTCCTGGTCCCGGAGGGTAATGGCACCCTCCCTAATATCCCTAGTTTACCGGTATGCCGCGCTGAATAATTTCAGTTAACTCTGAGTTCGCGGATTGGCAGGATAAATCGCCCCTAACACGCTCAGCTCTGACGCCCCGGTCACAGAAGGTAAATTTCCCGGTAATCCAGCCAGCGTTCGCCACGCCAGCCAGGCAAAGGCTAACGCTTCCATATCGTCGCCGCTGATCCCGGCTTCATCGGTAGAGGTGACTTCGGTACCTGACAATAATGCCGCCAGACGCATCATCAGCAGCGGATTACGGCTTCCACCGCCACATACCATGAGGCGATCGCAACCGCCGCTTAACAAGACCTGCTCTGAAATGGTGACGGCCGTCAGTTCGGCAAGCGTCGCCTGTACATCGCGTGCGCTGATTCCCGGAAACTGCGCCAGATGACGCTCTATCCAGCCGTAATTGAAATACTCACGACCAGTGCTTTTGGGCGCAGGCGTGGAAAAATAAGGGTCGTTAAGCATATTTTGCAGCAATGGCAGGACTACCGTTCCTGAAATGGCCCACTGCGCATCTTTGTCGTAGGGTTGACCGCATTGCCGCCAGATCCAGGCATCCATCAGCATATTGCCCGGCCCGGTGTCGTATCCACGAACGGGTTGTTGCGGAATAAGCAGAGACAAATTGGCAATTCCGCCGATGTTCAGCACCATCCGCCGTTCCGTAGGATGAGCCAACAGTGCCTGATGAAACGCAGGAACAAGTGGCGCGCCCTGCCCACCGAGCGCGATGTCACGTCGACGAAAATCGCCGACGACGGTTATCCCGGTACGCGCGACAATCTGGTTGTTATCACCAATTTGCAGCGTGTGCGGCGCGGCGCCGTTCGGTTCATGCCACACGGTTTGTCCGTGGCAGCCAATCGCCACGATATCCTGCGGTTTCAATTTTTCCTTCGCCAGTAGCGCATTTACCGCCTCAGCAAAAAGATAACCCAGTTGCGCATCCAGTTGACCAAACTGAGAAAGCGTAAGCTGCTGCCCCTGGCAGATATCCAGAATCGCCTGTTTTACATGACCAGGGATAGGCCAGGTCAGACTCGCCTGCTGTGCAACCATCGTTTCATCTATTGTCGCCAGCACAACATCGACGCCATCAAGGCTGGTTCCAGACATAACACCGATAAAACGGCCCGATTTCATACGTCATCCTTTTAAGCAAATTAGCCTTGACACTCAACCATAAAGTGCAGACTAATGCCATGCTTCCTGAATGATTTTTGAGAGGAAATCATGCCAACGGTCGCTTAATTACATCAATTATATGAATGATTCGTTTATACTCGGTTGATCCGATTTCGGTTAAGATTTTCATATTGTGCCAGTGGAACATGTGACCTCAGGCTCACAAATGCCATATAATTTAACCATGATGGGGCTTTATTAGCGTTTCGTGGTGACAAAGGAGATTTGTAAATGATTAAACGTGTGCTGATTGTTTCATTAATGGGCGTATCTTTAGCGGGCTGCGTGAACAATGATAGCCTTTCAGGCGACGTATATACCGCATCCGAAGCGAAACAAGTTCAGAACGTTACCTACGGTACGATTGTTCATGTTCGTCCGGTGCAAATCCAGGGTGGCGATGACGCAAACGTAATTGGCGCTATCGGTGGTGCGGTGCTCGGCGGGTTCCTGGGTAACACCGTCGGCGGCGGTACGGGTCGTTCATTAGCGACGGCTGCAGGCGCAGTTGCCGGTGGCGTTGCGGGCCAGGGCGTGCAAGGCGCGATGAATAAAACTCAGGGTGTCGAACTGGAAATCCGTAAGGATGATGGTAATACCATCATGGTGGTTCAGAAACAGGGCGCGACCAAATTCTCTGCGGGTCAGCGTGTTGTTATGGCGAACAACGGCAGCCAGGTTACCGTGTCTCCACGTTAATCGAATTTACGTGTGGTCAGGCTCTGGCCACACGTCATCTCTCGTCTCAGCCCTGAGACTGCAGTTCAATAATATTGTGTTCCAGTCTGGCGACCAGTTTTATCAGCAGATCAATTTCCTCAGCTGAAATCCCTTCCAGAATCTCTCCACGTGTCTTGTTGATAACCGCTTCCATATCTGCGATCAGTGGTTCGGCTTTCTCAGTCAGTTTAATTCTCTTTGCCCGACGATCGCTGGCGCAAGTCTGTCGTGAAATGAGTCCCTTTTCTTCCAACTGGTCAAGCGTACGTACCAGCGAAGGCTGTTCGATGCCAATCGCTTTAGCCAACTGGATCTGCGATTGATCCGGTGGCAACTGATGAATGTTGTGCAGCGTAACCCAATGCGTCTGCGTCAACTCCAGAGGTTTCAGGCGATGGTCAATCAGAGCACGCCAAATGCGCACCAACCGTGCCAGATCAGAACCTAATGGCGATTCCAATTTCATCTCCTTATAATTAGCTTGCTAAGTTATTGTACTGATTTTAGAATAGTGTGCAGCATTTGTATTCTCAAAACAAATGTATTGCCAAATTTGCTTACCGGTTGACATTTTTTCAGACATTATGTGTTACAGAGACTCATCGTCTCTTTTTTGCTAAACCTATAGCAATGCTCTCTTCCGTCAAGGATTTTGCCCGTGAAGTTTATGTTTAATGCAACAGGATTGCCCCTACAAGATTTAATGATCGGTGCATCTGTCTACTTCCCTCCCATTTTCAAGGCGTTTGTCGCAGGGTTTATTCTTTGGTTGGTTGTTCATCGCCTGCTGCGCGACTGGATTTATTCCGGTGAGATCTGGCATCCCCTGTTGATGGATCTGTCTCTCTTTACGCTTAGCGTAGGTCTGGCCTTTGTTATGCTGATTGTGTGGTGATTATGTCGCTCAAAACCATTAAATACTTCTCAACCATTATAGTCGCTGCAATCGCAGTTTTTGCCGGATGGTGGATGTGGAATTACTATATGCAATCGCCCTGGACACGTGATGGCAAAGTGCGCGCAGAACAGGTCAGCATCACACCGCAGGTTTCGGGCAGCATTAATGAACTCAATATAAAAGATAACCAGTTCGTGAATAAAGGTGATGTCCTGTTTACTATCGACAAGACGCCGTTTCACATTGCTGAACTGAATGCGCAAGCACAGCTGGCGAAAGCTCAATCCGATCTGGCAAAAGCGAATAACGAAGCCAATCGCCGTCGTCACTTATCGCAAAATTATATCTCAGCCGAAGATCTGGATACCGCCAACCTCAACGTAAAAGCGATGCAGGCAAGCGTTGAAGCAGCCGAGGCCAGTTTACGCCAGGCGCAATGGCAACTGTCGCAAACGGTCGTCAAAGCGCCCGTAGCGGGCTGGGTCACCAACCTTTCAACCCGCACCGGCGACTACGCCTCAACCGGTAAGCCGCTGTTTGCTCTTGTCGACAGCCACTCTTTTTATGTAATGGGGTATTTTGAAGAAACGAAGTTGCGTCACATACGCGAAGGTGCGCCGGCGTTAATTACGCTCTACAGCGGCAACGTTAAGTTACAGGGTCACGTTTCCAGTATCGGTCGCGCAATTTATGACCAAAGTGTTGAAAGCGATTCCGGTCTGATTCCCGACATCAAACCTAACGTGCCGTGGGTACGTCTGGCGCAGCGTGTCCCTGTACGCATTGAATTTGACGCTTTGCCGCAGGATGTCACACTGGTCTCTGGTACCACCTGTAGCGTCTCCATCGGCCAGCGTAAATGAAAATGCCCCCCCTGACGCCAGGCAATTGGCCATGGTTTAAAGCCACGCCGGCACAGTGGCGTTATGCGCTGCGTAACACCATTGCAATGTGTCTGGCGTTAACCTTTGCCTATTATCTCAATCTGGACGAGCCCTATTGGGCGATGACTTCGGCGGCGGTGGTGAGTTTCCCTACCGTCGGCGGGGTGATCAGCAAAAGCCTGGGCCGTGTAGCCGGTAGTTTACTTGGCGCGACAGCCGCACTGATTATTGCCGGCCATACCCTCAATGAACCGTGGCTTTTTCTGCTGAGCATGTCAGTCTGGATCGGCTTTTGTACCTGGGCCTGCGCGCATTTTACTAATAACGTCGCCTACGCCTTTCAACTGGCGGGTTACACGGCGGCGATCATCGCGTTTCCCATGGTCAATACCGTTGAGATCACGCAGTTATGGGATATCGCGCAGGCCCGCGTATGCGAGGTCATTGTCGGTATCTTGTGCGGGGGTATGATGATGATGATCCTACCCAGCACCTCCGATGGCACCACGTTGCTTACAGCACTGAAAAACATGCATACGCGTTTGCTGGAACATGCCAGTTTGCTCTGGCAACCGGAGACAACGGATGCCATCCGCACGGCACATGAAGGTGTTATCGGTCAGATTCTGACCATGAACCTGTTGCGTATACAGGCGTTCTGGAGTCACTACCGCTTTCGCCGCCAAAATGCCTTACTCAATTCGCTGTTGCATCAGCAGCTACGTATGACCAGTGTGATTTCCAGCCTGCGCAGAATGCTGCTGAACTGGCCTAATCCTCCCGCTAATACCCGCGATATCATTGAGCAATTACTTGGCGCGCTGGTCAAATCCAATACCGACAGCTATACCGTCTCGCGTATCATCGCCCCACTGCGGCCCGTCGATGCCCGCGATTATCGACACGTCGCCTTCTGGCAACGGCTGCGCTATTTTTGCCGCCTCTACTTACGTAGCAGCCATTACCTGCATTTGCTGGAAAATGGCGTTACCGCCGAACGTATCAATATTGCTCGTACGCCAGGGCTTGCCCGCCATACCGATAATGCGGAAGCTATCTGGAGCGGGTTGCGCACGTTCTGCACTTTGATGCTTATCGGCGCATGGAGCATTGGCGCACAATGGGAATCAGGATCTGGCGCACTCACGCTCGCGGCCATCAGCAGCGTGTTGTATTCCGCCGTTGCCACGCCCTTCAAATCACTTTCCTTGTTAATGCGCACGTTGGTTCTGTTGTCGCTGTTTAGCTTTGTGGTCAAGTTTGGTTTGATGGTACAAATTACCGACCTCTGGCAGTTCATCCTGTTTCTCTTCCCGCTCCTCGCCACCATGCAGTTGTTAAAGCTACAAATGCCTGCGCTGGCGGGGCTTTGGGGGCAGCTTATCGTGTTTATGGGATCGTTCATCGCGGTAACGAATCCCCCGGTATACGATTTTGCTGATTTTCTGAATGACAATTTGGCGAAAATCACCGGCGTGGCGCTGTCATGGCTGGCATTCGCCATTCTACGCCCCGGATCGGATGCGCGGAAAAGCCGCCGTCATATTCGCGCCCTGCGTCGGGATTTTGTCGATCAGCTCAGCCGACATCCTGCACTCAGTGAGAATGAATTTGAGTCGTTGACCTATCATCACGTCAGCCAGTTGAGTAACAGTCAGGATGCGCTGGCGAGGCGTTGGTTATTACGTTGGGGGGTTGTCTTGCTGAACTGCTCGCATGTGGTGTGGCAACTACGTACCTGGGAGGCGCGCTCAGATCCGCTGGCTCGCGTCAGGGACGTATGTATCGCGTTGCTTCGCGACGTGATGAGTGAGCGCGGCGTCCAACAACGACCGTTGAATGCCACGCTAAACGAGCTACAGCGTATCTGCGATACGCTCGCCCACCATCACCAACCTGCTGCGCAGGAGTTGTCGGCCCTCGTCTGGCGGCTGCATTGCTCGCTGTCACAGCTTGAACAGGCACCACCACCGGGTACGCTAAGCAACTGATTATTTGATAACGCCACAGGCGTAGCGCGCTCCGCCACCGCCAAGCGGTTTCGGTTGATCGGACATATTATCGCCGCCCACATGAATCATCAGCGCCTTACCTTTTACCTCATCCAGGGATTTAAGCCGGGGCGCAACGACCGGTGTTGTGGCGTTACCATCGTTATTCACCACCAGCAGCGGCAGGTCACCCATGTGGCCTGCACCTTCCGGGCCTTCGTGTTTACCCGTTTGGTGAGGGTCGTAATGCCCTCCCGCTGATTCCGCCGCTGACGCCTTCCCGTCTTTAATCGCCGGTTGGCAACTGCCGTTGGCATGCACATGGAAACCATGTTCACCCGGCGGCAACGCTTTCAAATCGGGGGTAAATTCCAGCCCCTTTCCGGTTTCAGTAATTGAGACAGTACCAATCGCCTGGCCGACGCCTTGCGACGTCACCAGATTCATCGTCACTTTTTCTTCACTGGCAGCCTGCGCACCTGCACAGGCCAGTAAGGTAATAATGGCTAAACTCAAACGCTTCATAAGATCTCCGTCTAAAAGGTGTCTGATTGATAAGTGTAAACCAGTGACACAAATTTGAACGGTGAAGCGCCAAAAACGCGATTAAGGCACGTCATAACCGAGCGCGGCTTTACGGATACGGAACCATTGTTGGCGAGACATGTTCAGCGCTTCGGACTCAATGGCGGTACGAACACGCTCGATTTTACCCGAACCAATAATCGGCAGCGGTTGCGAAGGCAGACGTAAGATCCAGGCGTACACCACCTGCTCAATAGACTGTGCGTTCAACTCTTCTGCGATCGCGGCCAGTTCATTGCGCAGCGGCTGGAAGGCATCGTCATTAAACAGACGACCGCCTCCGAGGCAGGACCAGGCCATCGGGCGGATACGCAGCTGTTGTAATTGATCTAATGTGCCATCCAGCAGGAGTGGCTGATGCACCGGTGAAATTTCAACCTGGTTGGTCGCCAGAGTAAACGGCAGACGCGATTGCAGCAGCGAGAACTGCGCAGGGGTGAAGTTAGAGACGCCAAAGTGACGCACTTTGCCGCTATGGTGCAATTTTTTAAATGCGTCGGCCACATCGTCTGCATCCATCAGTGGATCGGGACGATGGATCAGCAGCAAATCAATATGATCGGTCGCCAACAGCTTTAACGATTGTTCCGCGCTGGCAATAATATGGTCGCTGTCGGTAATGTAGTGCCCGAGCGCATTTTCCGTGCGTGCCGTCGTGGCGATCCCGCATTTGGTGACAATCTGCATTTTCTCACGTAAATGCGGAGCCAGCTTCATCGCCTCGCCAAACGCTGCTTCACACTGGTATCCGCCGTAGATATCGGCGTGATCGACGGTGGTAACGCCCAGGTCAAGATGCTCTTCAATAAAGCTGACTAACTGACGCGTGGACATATTCCAGTCCATCAGGCGCCAGTAACCCATCACAAAGCGAGAAAATTCCGGGCCTTGCGGCGCAATAGTAATACGCTGAACCATAGCAGCTTCCTTATAAATGAATGTGCATCGAGTATACGCAATTACGCTTTTAAAAGAGTGAAGGTTGTTGCGGTTCTTCCGGCGGGTTGAGTTTGTTTGCACGTAATTTACGCATCAGGCGCTGACGACAAAGACGCAGCACGTCCTGCTTTTCGGCATCGCTCATTTTTTGCCAGTTAAAACGCTCATCCCGGCTACGAAAACAGCCACGGCAAAAGCCGCGCTCGTCAGACTGACATATACCACGGCATGGGCTCTGGACGGGGAAAAATTCCAGCTGTTCGGCCACATCCCCTCCTGTAGTAAGATTG
>NZ_JAHLQZ010000170.1:0-8660 GCF_018919505.1 Citrobacter sp. S55_ASV_140 | reverse complement strand
TCCTTAAGTATTGCAAAATAAATAAGTGACGGCGTCACAAATAGCAAAACCCAGCACTTTGGCCGGGTTTTAATAACGCTTTAATTTTATTTTGATAATTCTTTTTTGATTTCGTCTTTTATTTTACTTAATTCGCTCTGCGGATGTTTTTTACAAAGTTCTACGGTCAGAGGTACTGCGGTCGTGACGGTTTCGTTATAGTCGACGTAATCACCACCTTTGAAATCTTCGTCTTCATTAAGCACCCAGAAAGCCACCGGAGCCATGGTCTGCGGGTTCAGATCAATGAATTCCTGGCAGCTCATGCCTTTCGGCGTCACTTCAGTTTTCGCGCTATCAGTGGCTGCATTGACGCTAACACTGGTTAACAGCGCTGCGACCAGAATACCTGCTGTAGAAAGGGAGAATTTATTCATTGTAGTACTCCATTTATAATATAGATAATATCTACACTCGCGCTTCAAACCGTTAATGTAGTTCGCAAAAAATAATACCCCTACCGTTATAAGAATAAAGGTTGCCATTATTGATTTGGCTGAAATTGATATTTCCCATTACCGATTCTGATGTTTGAGGGGAAATGTTGCCGACAATGTGATCGTTCCGACGAAATCAGCAGATTCATACCCCGCTCTCCTGTCGCTGCACCAAAACTGAACTACGCTGCACAAATGTTGATCATTAGTTAATGAATGTGGTTTGAATTTTAACAAAAACAGCCAGCGTATCGCTGTTAGCGACCTGGCACGCGTCCTGCATTGTTAATTCACTAACAGTGAGCCGTCATCTGACAGACAACTAACAGCGAGAAGGTAATGACAGCGAAACCTGAATTATTTATCCGCATAGAACAGACCTTCAGCCAGCTTACGCCGAGCGAAAAGCGCGTAGCCGGGTGGCTGTTAGCCCATGGTGTACAGATCCCTTTTGAAACCGCGGATGGCATCGCTAAAGCGGCAGGAACCAGCGGCATTACCGTAGGACGCTATCTGCGTAAGCTGGGCTTTCGTAATCTGGAGGATGCAAAAGCCAGCCTGCGTGAGCTGCCGGTTGTCCCCTATCAACCCTGGGGAATGAACGAGCGGCTGGATTCCTGGCACCAGCAGCAAAGCCTGCCGGATCGCGCGCAGCAGTCGCTGTTACTGGAAATCGACGCCATTACCCATGTCTATCAACTCGCGCAAAGCGAAACATTTTTACGCATTGCGCAGCAGCTGGCGCATGCGGAAGCGGTTTACATCCTCGGGATCCAGTCTACACGTGGGATTGCCAACGCCTTTTTTAGTCATCTTGAATACCTGCGGCCTAAAGTCAGCTACTCCGAAGGGCTTTCCGGCAGTTGGGTCGAGTCGCTGAATTCGGGATTTAACCAGCCATACGTGGTGATCACCGACATGCGCGCCTACTCCGCTATCTCCCGACAATATTGCCGTGTTGCGACAGAACGCCATATTCCACTGGCGCTGATCACCGATGTGTGGTGTCCGTGGGCCAGAGATTATGCCCTTGATTTACTCCAGGTAAAAACTGACACCGGACATTTCTGGGATTCTCTGGCTCCCGTGAGCTGTCTGTTCAACTTATTACTCTCTGCGGTGGTGGAGCAACTTGGTGATTCCCTCGCAGGACGCCTGCAGACCAATCGCCAGTTACAACAACAGTTTGGTCAATTCGAACAATAAACAGGAAATGTGCTATGTCAGAAACCCCAGAACTGGTCGATCTGTCGGTGATATTCCCGTCACTGCATATCGATCTCAAATACGCCACGGCCGACAACATTACCGGCGCGCCTATCTACCGGGAAGCGCGCTGCCTGTTACACCGCGAGGCGGTAACCGCGCTGGCTAAAAGCATCAGTATCGCGCAACTGGCGGGCCTGAAGCTTGTAGTGTTTGACGCGTATCGCCCCCAGCAGGCGCAGGCGGTGCTGTGGAATGCGTGCCCGGATCCCCAGTACGTCGTCGATGTGGCGATTGGATCCAATCACAGCCGCGGGACGGCCATCGACGTTACGCTGATGGACGATCGTGGCAATGTTCTTGATATGGGCGCTGATTTTGATGAGATGCACGACCGTTCTCATGCCTGGCACCCTTCTGTTCCACCAGCCGCGCAGCGTAACCGGTTGTTACTCAACGCCATTATGTTCGGTGGCGGTTTTGTCGGCATTAACAGCGAGTGGTGGCATTTTGAATTACCTGATGCCGCGCGTTATCCACTGCTTGACGACCAGATAGCCTGTTTCCCTGTTCCCCCCATAACAACACAACATCCTTTTTAATTCTGGAGCCTGGTTATGAAGACTACACCTGCGTTAAATGCGTTTTTTCGCCCCGCTCTGATCGCCATTGCGCTGGCATTTGCCCTCCCTGCCGCGCAGGCCGCCGTGCCTAAAGATATGTTGGTCATCGGTAAAGCCGCCGACCCGCAGACGCTCGACCCCGCCGTGACCATCGATAACAACGACTGGACGGTCACCTATCCCTCTTATCAGCGTTTGGTTCAGTACAAAACCGAAGGCGGTAAAGGCTCAACGGAAGTTGAAGGTGATTTAGCCAGCGGCTGGAAAGCCTCTGACGATCAGAAAGAGTGGACGTTCACCCTGAAAAACGATGCCAAATTCGCCGACGGTACGCCGGTGACGGCAGATGCAGTAAAACAATCCTTTGAGCGCCTGCTCAAAATTGGCCAGGGACCCGCTGAAGCATTCCCGAAAGATCTGAAGGTTGAGGCCATTGATGACAATACGGTGAAATTTACCCTCAGCCAGCCGTTCGCGCCATTCCTGTATACGCTGGCAAATGACGGGGCCTCAATTATCAACCCGGCAATCTTAAAAGAACATGCCGCAGACGATGCCCGCGGATTCCTGGCGCAGAACACGGCAGGCTCTGGTCCTTTCATGCTGAAAAGCTGGCAAAAAGGACAACAACTGGTACTGGTGCCAAACCCGCATTATTCCGGGGCCAAACCAACGTTTAAGCGGGTTTCGGTAAAAATCATTGGTGAAAGCGCCTCCCGTCGCCTGCAGTTGTCGCGTGGCGATATCGACATTGCCGACGCGCTTCCAGTCGACCAGTTGGCCGCTTTAAAACAGGAAGGCAAAGTTAACGTAGTGGATTATCCCTCGCTGCGCGTGACCTATCTGTATCTGAACAACAGTAAAGCGCCGCTCAATCAGGTGGATTTACGCCGCGCCATCTCATGGGCCACTGATTATAAAGGCATGGTGAATGGGATCCTCAGTGGCAATGGTAAACAGATGCGCGGTCCGATCCCTGAAGGTATGTGGGGTTTTGATGACAAGGCTATGCAGTACAGTTTTGATGAAGCCAAAGCGAAAGCCGCATGGGACAAGGTCGCGAACAAACCAGAGAGCCTGAGTTTCTTGTATTCAGATAATGACCCTAACTGGGAGCCGATTGCCCTCTCTACCCAGGCCAGTCTCAACAAACTGGGTATTAAGGTGAAGCTGGAAAAACTGGCGAATGCCACCATGCGTGACCGCGTGGGTAAAGGGGATTACGACATTGCTATCGGCAACTGGAGTCCGGATTTCGCCGACCCGTACATGTTCATGAACTACTGGTTTGAGTCAGATAAAAAAGGTCTGCCGGGTAACCGTTCATTCTATGAAAACAGTGAGGTCGATAAGCTGCTGCGTAGCGCATTAGCCACCACCGATCCGGTCGCCAGAACCAATGATTACCAGCAGGCGCAAACCATCGTGATTGATGAAGCGGCCTACGTCTATTTATTCCAGAAAAACTATCAACTGGCGATGAACAAAGACGTCAAAGGATTTGTATTTAACCCCATGCTGGAACAGGTCTTCAATATCTCCACCATGAGTAAATAAGCCACGTTGATGCGGAGCCACCCAGGCTCCGCAAGGGGAAGCTAATGACGTTCTGGAGCATTTTACGCCAGCGATGCTGGGGACTTATTCTGGTGGTTATCGGTGTTTGCGTGATCACCTTTATTATTTCGCACCTGATCCCAGGCGACCCCGCACGGTTGCTGGCGGGCGATCGCGCCAGCGATGAAATTGTCGAAAATATTCGTCAACAGCTGGGGCTGAACCAGCCGCTGTATGTGCAGTTCTTTCGCTATGTGAGCGATATCTTTCAGGGCGACTTAGGCACCTCTATTCGCACCGGACGCCCGGTACTGGATGAACTGCGTATCTTCTTTCCCGCCACCCTGGAGCTGGCTTTCTGCTCTTTGTTGCTGGCGCTGGTGATCGGTATTCCGTTAGGTATTTTATCTGCAGTCTGGCGCAACCGTTGGCTTGATCACCTCGTTCGCCTGATGGCGATTACCGGCATCTCCACGCCTGCATTCTGGCTGGGGCTAGGGGTTATCGTGCTGTTTTACGGTCATCTGCAAATTTTGCCCGGTGGTGGACGGTTAGACGACTGGCTGGATCCACCGGCTCATGTCACCGGATTCTACCTGATTGATGCCCTGCTGGAAGGCAATGGCGAAGTCTTTTTCAATGCGCTCCAGCACCTGATCCTGCCGTCACTGACGCTGGCTTTTGTGCACTTAGGGATCGTTGCCCGCCAGATTCGCTCCGCCATGCTGGAGCAACTGAGTGAAGATTACATTCGTACCGCGCGCGCCAGCGGACTGCCGGGCTGGTACATCGTGCTGTGTTACGCGTTGCCGAATGCGCTTATTCCATCAATAACCGTGCTCGGCCTGGCATTGGGCGATCTGCTCTACGGTGCGGTACTGACCGAAACGGTCTTCGCCTGGCCGGGAATGGGCGCCTGGGTGGTAACGTCGATTCAGGCGCTCGACTTCCCGGCGGTAATGGGATTTGCCGTAGTGGTCTCTTTCGCTTATGTGCTGGTCAACCTGGCGGTTGATTTACTCTACCTGTGGATTGACCCACGTATTGGACGCGGAGGTGCTGAATGATGCTCACTCAAGAAACGCCGACCGCCCCACAGACTGTTCGTCGTCGTACGGACTGGGCGAAATTGTTGTGGATGATGAAAAGCAGCCCGCTGACGCTGATAGGCGGGGTCATCATTGTACTGATACTGTTGCTGATGGTGCTGTCTCCGTGGATTACGCCTTACGATCCTAATGCCATCAATTTAAGTGCGCGCCTGCTGCCACCGTCCGCGGCCCATTGGTTTGGTACCGATGAAGTGGGCCGCGATTTGTTCAGCCGTGTTCTGGTCGGAAGCCAGCAGTCGGTCGTCGCTGGTCTGGTGGTGGTGGGAATTGCCGGCGGATTGGGTTCGCTGCTGGGTTGTCTGTCTGGCGTCATGGGGGGACGCGCCGATGCAATTATCATGCGAATAATGGACTTCATGCTGTCCATCCCTTCGCTGGTGCTGACGATGGCACTGGCCGCTGCGCTGGGACCCAGCCTGTTTAACGCCATGCTGGCGATTGCCATCGTACGTATTCCTTTTTATGTGCGCCTCGCCCGCGGTCAAACGTTAGTGGTGCGTCAGTTTACCTATGTCCAGGCTGCGCGGACCTACGGCGCTTCTCGCTGGCACCTGATTAGCTGGCATATTTTACGTAACTCTTTACCGCCGCTGATTGTGCAGGCGTCGCTGGATATCGGCAGCGCGATCCTGATGGCCGCCACGCTCGGGTTTATTGGTCTGGGCGCACAGCAGCCTAGCGCGGAATGGGGAGCGATGGTGGCGATAGGCCGCAACTACGTGCTTGATCAGTGGTGGTATTGCGCTTTTCCCGGCGCCGCAATTCTGATTACCGCCGTGGGCTTTAATCTTTTTGGCGATGGTATTCGCGACCTGCTGGATCCGAAAGCCGGAGGAAAACAGTCATGACACAACCCGTACTGGAAATTGAGGATTTGCATCTGAGTTTCCCCGGCTATAAAGCTGACGTGCATGCGCTGAATCATGTTTCGCTGCATATCAACCGTGGAGAAATTGTCGGCGTGGTCGGTGAATCCGGTTCCGGCAAGTCCGTGACGGCGATGCTTACCATGCGGCTGCTGCCGGAGGGCAGTTATCATATTCACCAGGGACGCGTTTCGCTGCTGGGTGAAGATGTGCTCAACGCCAGCGAAAAGCAGATGCGCCAATGGCGTGGCGCACGCGTCGCCATGATCTTCCAGGAGCCCATGACCGCGCTTAATCCCACGCGACGTATCGGCCAGCAGATGGTGGAAGTTATCCGCCATCACCAGGCGCTAAGCCGCACGGATGCTCGCCAGAAAGCCATCGCTTTGCTGGAAGAGATGCAAATTCCGGACGCGGCGGACGTGATGAAACGTTTCCCGTTTGAGCTTTCCGGCGGTATGCGCCAGCGGGTGATGATTGCGCTGGCCTTTTCCTGCGAGCCGGGGCTTATCATTGCCGATGAACCGACCACCGCGCTCGACGTCACGGTACAGCTACAGGTGCTGCGTTTATTGAAGCTAAAAGCGCGCGCCAGCGGGACAGCCGTACTATTTATCAGCCATGATATGGCGGTGGTGTCACAATTGTGCGACCGGTTATACGTCATGTATGCCGGAAGCGTGATTGAGAGCGGCCCAACACCAACCGTTATTCAGCATCCCACGCATCCCTATTCCATCGGCTTGCTGAAATGTGCGCCGGAACACGGTGAACCGCGCGCATTGCTGCCTGCCATTCCCGGCACCGTACCGAATTTAACCCGCTTACCGAGCGGATGCGCATTTCGTGAGCGCTGTTTTGCGGCTGGCCCTCGCTGTGACGAGACGCCTGCATTAAGCAGTCAGGGAGGCGCGGATCAACAATCGGCCTGCTGGTATCCGCAACTGGAGACAACACATGTCTGAATTTTTACTGGCCTTGCAGGATGTTCATGTCAGCTTTCCCGCGCGTAAAAACTGGCTCGGCAAGGTTACCGAACGGGTGCATGCGCTCAACGGTCTGGATTTACAGATTCGACAGGGAGAAACGCTGGGGATTGTCGGTGAATCCGGCTGCGGAAAAAGTACGCTGGCGCAACTGCTGATGGGGATGCTGCAACCCAGTCAGGGAAACTACTCTCGCCGCGATGGCAAGCAGCACAATGGTATGCAGATGGTCTTTCAGGACCCGCTTTCATCGCTTGATCCGCGCTTACCGGTGTGGCGAATTATCACCGAACCGGTGTGGATCCAGAAGCGAAGCTCCGAGCGTGAACGCCGCATTCTTGCCGAAGATTTGGCGCAACAGGTAGGGATCCGCCCTGAATATCTCGACCGTCTGCCGCATGCGTTCTCCGGCGGGCAGCGTCAGCGTATTGCCATTGCCCGGGCGTTGTCGTCAGAGCCGGACGTGATTGTACTGGATGAACCCACTTCGGCGCTGGATATCTCCGTGCAGGCGCAAATTCTTAACCTGCTGGTGTCATTGCAGGCACGCAGAAATCTGACCTATGTGCTGATATCGCATAATGTGTCGGTGGTTCGCCATATGAGCGATCGCGTGGCGGTGATGTACCTTGGGCAAATTGTTGAACTGGGAGAAACGCAGCAGGTTCTTACTCATCCTGCCCATCCCTACACGCGATTATTACTCGACTCCGTCCCTAAAACGGGAGCACCGCTGGCGGAGGATTTAGTGTTACGGAAAACCGAACTACCGGGGAACCGAACGCTGCCTGAGGGCTGTTTTTTTCGTGACAGATGTCCGTTGGCGATCCGTGGCTGTGAGAATAAACAGATCTTGCTGTCCAGCGAATCAGGATGTGAGGTTCGCTGCTGGCGGGCGGTTAACGTGAGCTGAACGCGGCGGAAAATCAGGCGCAATACGCCTTTTTCAGGGTATCCACCAGCACTTCTGAGGCGGTAGATAACTTATGATGTGCCGAACGCAGAACGCCGATCCGACGCTGGATCACCGGCGTGTCCAGATCGATACAGGTTGCGCCTAATTCAGTCATTTGCGTACGGCACAGCGCAGGTACCGCGCTGCCGCCCAGACCCTTAGCCACCAGCCGGCCAATGGTCACCAGTTGATGGCTCTCCAGCGCCACCTCCAGCGAATGCCCGCTTTGCACCAACTGTTCTTCCAGCATCAGACGCACAGCGGAAGGTCGTTGCAGAGTGATGAAATCCAGCGTCAGCAGTTCACGCCACGCAATACGATCCCGCCCTGCCAGTCGGCATGTTGGCGGGACAATCGCGATAAAACGATCCACACCAAGCGGGGTGAAATGCAGATGCCCGGAATAGTCCGGTTCGAAGGCAATGCCCATCTCCACCCGCCCTTCACTCACCATCTCAATGACTTGTTCGTTAATCACATCGTGAACCGTTACGTTGATACCGGAATAGGAATCACGAAACGTCTTCAGTACTGACGGCAGGACGTTAGCAGCAAATGAAGGCATGGCGGCAATAGAGATTTTACCGCGTTGCAGCGTGAATCGCTGGCGCATTGCCTCTTCCGTGTTCTCCCAGTCCGCGAGCAACTGTCGCCCCATGTTCAGCAACGTTTCCCCTTCCTGTGTCAGGGTCACCTTGCGGGTGGTTCTCAACAGTAAAGCCCCACCTAACGAATCCTCCAGTCCTTTAATCGCCAGACTTAATGCGGGTTGCGACATATTCAGTCTTTCACTGGCATGAGCAAAATTCAGAGTGTGAGCTACCGCTAAAAACGCGCGTAACTGTTTGATGCTCATTCCCATTTCGCATTCCTTTAACC
>NZ_JAHLQZ010000016.1:0-44467 GCF_018919505.1 Citrobacter sp. S55_ASV_140 | reverse complement strand
TCCTCGATAATATGCAGCGGATTTTGAATACTCGTGCCGGTAGCCTCAAACATTTGCCCGACTACGGTCTGCCGGATATGACCAAAATCCTCCAGGGGATGCCAGGAACGGCGCATCAGCTTATCAGCATACTTTCTCAGGTTTTATTGAAATATGAACCGCGACTAAAAGGTATTCAGGTAACGATGCAGGAGCAGGAAGCGCCGGGGCATTTGCGTTATGCAATCGATGCTGAACTGCAGGACCTGGGCATTGTTCGCTATGGCACTGACTTTACCCCTGAGGGACGGGTGCTTATTCGTCATCTTAAGAAGCAGGGCTGGCTTGAGACGAGAGTGTACTGACATGGAAAAGAATCGCATCATCACCGGTGGCGACCCGCGTGCTTTTACGGAGTTCGGGCAGTTACGCGATGAAATCAGCAAACTGACTCACCCCGCGCGCCCGGATGTTGACTGGCACAAGGTTGAACAGTTAAGCCTGACATTGTTTCGTCATAACGGCGTCGAACTGCAAACCCTGGCCTGGTATACCGTCGGCAGAATACGTAATGCGGGCCTGGTAGGGCTTGCCGAAGGCGCGGAACTTATGGAAGCCTTATTGACGCATCACTGGAGTGCTATATGGCCGCAGCAGACGCATGCCCGCGTTGATATTCTGGCATGGCTGTCTGCCCGTTTACAGCAAGAATTGCGTATGCTGACGCTGTCATATGCTGATTTATCAATGGTGTATCGGGTTGAACAGAGTTTAAAACATGCCTGCGAAGTGCTGCAGCGACTTGAGTTGAAAGCGCTGAGTAAACTGGAGGCAGTGGTTACCTGGATGCACAATGCTGCTTTGCGTCTGGAGAAGGCTGAAGCGGATTCGGGAGCGGGCGCTGTGATGATACCGGCTTCAGGTGCGACCATTAACGTTGAGACGTCAGTGCCACAGTTGGTCTTTGTGGTTAATGAACCTGTGCCATCAGAGCAATCGAGCGCAACGGTTTTTGCTACTCAAACCGCACATGGAACCCGACGGATGTGGTTGGGGTTTGCGATCGGTGTCATGGTGACTGCGGTCGTAAATACAGGCGCTTTTCTTGGTATCACTCATATGCGCGCCGACGGATATGAACTGGTGAAGCCATTGCCGCAGATGCTGACGCCAGAGCAATTGTCCACGTTGAGGCAATCTTCAGATTTGAAGGAACAGAAGCAGGAAATAATTGCCGCAACGCAAGGGCAATTGGACGTTTTACATGACCTGTCACCTTTGTGGTCGAGAGAATATGCCGCATCATTAGCGCAGCAGTTAGTCACCCTGTGGCCGGAGGAATCGCAGACAACGACATTCGTTAGTGGGTTACAGAAAGCGTTAACCACGGAAGCATTGCCGGAAAGCGCTCTGCAAAACTGGCATGATGCCCAGCAGGGTCTGGACGCGTTAACCGCCCGGCTAAATATGCTTGATGAACGCAAAGGTAAATATCTGACGGGGTCGGAGCTGAAATCAGCCATTTTCACTATCCGCCGCCAGCTTGACCAAACGCCGCCGACAGAAGAGTTATTGCGTCAAATAGATGACGAATTAAAAAAGCAGGGGAGTGTATCACCCGCTTTGTATCAGCAGCTCGATATGCGGATTAATCAGCTTCTTAATCGCTATATGCTATTGAAAGAAAGCGCTACGGGAAGGGATTAGATTCTATTCCCCAAAAAGCAAAAACCCGCCTTTTGGGCGGGTTCTTTAAATAGTGGTGCCCGGACTCGGACTAACGCCGTAGGCGTTGAACAGCGTGCTTGTCGCGCTGGCCCCGAAGGGGTGAGCCGCTGGCGGCGAATAATCGAACGGAGTTCGATGGAGAGTCCGCTTCTCCAAAAGCAAAAACCCGCCTTTTGGGCGGGTTCTTTAAATAGTGGTGCCCGGACTCGGAATCGAACCAAGGACACGGGGATTTTCAATCCCCTGCTCTACCGACTGAGCTATCCGGGCAACGAGGCGCATTAAACCCGATTCGCTTCGCTTCGTCAACGAAATTTCTTCAAATCAATGCAGACTGCACAATCTATCACCACATTGCTGCTATTGCACGCATTCTCAGGCAAAAAATGCCGTCCACGCGGCGGAAAGCGGCATTGCCAGCAGCAGGGCCGGAAGCATATTTACAACGGCAAACATTTTGATGCCGCAAATACGTAAACCGGTTGCCAGCAGCAATAGTCCGCCTACAGCGCTGAAATCAGCCATCATCGCAGGCGTGGTCAGGGGTAAAATCAGCGCCGCGCAGGCGGCCAGCGTCAACTGGATTGCCAGCATCGGCACACAAATGGCAGAGACCGCGATCCCCAGCGAACAGGCAAAAATGATGGCCGTGAAGAAATCAAGAAACGATTTCGCGATTAATATATTTGGATCGCCGGTCATGCCTTCATGTATCGCCCCGAAGATCCCGGTTCCGCTGGCGCAAAACAGCACGATGATGGCCACGTAACTTTGGATAAATGATTCATGCGTTGCGTTGGCGTCCGAACGGGTGAAAAGCTGCTGTGCTTTGGCTACGGCGGCGTTAATCCCTTTCTCCAGATGACAGAATTCGCCAATTAACGCGCCAACCAGCGTTGCCAGAACCATTACCGGCAAGTTGGCGCATTTGATAACCAGCAAGATACCAATTCCCAAAGAGCACAGGCCGAATATGGAGGTCATCGAGACCCGAATGCGCTCCGGTAAATGCTGGCTAAGTAGTGCGCCGAAAACGCCGCCAAATAAAATGGCGCCGCCATTAATAAAGGGTCCGATTACCACGTTTGCTCCTGCATACCCATTATCGTCTTGATCCTGAAGGCAATTGACTGGGTGAAATTATGTTTCAGATTGCATTATTATGCCGCTAATTTCAGACAAAATGTTTGTTTATCTGTGAGGTTTTAGCTCCGGATTTTATCTTGCGCCTGTCAGTGAAAGGTGCCATGATTGCGCGAATTTTCTCCTGTCTGAATGGGGCTGCCTGGGATGAAATTATTCCCCCTACATCGCCTTCCCTATCGCCTTTTTGCGCGACGCTTGCCCCTTCCTGCAACATATCTTCACGCTTCCACCATGCGGTGAGGTAAGCGCACGCTCACTGCAGGATAACAGTAAGATCAGAGGCTATCTGCTTTTACTGATGTCTGGCGGTCGGGGCTGGTAACCAGTTTGACCTGTCATTTCGTGGGCAAAGCAGTGCGGCTTTGCCGGGACTTTTGATTTTCCCGAAACGGGTTATTGCGCTTATGAAATCAATGAAAATTGCCGCCAGTAGTGAACTGGTCTCTCGTCTGTCCAGCCATCGTCAGGTGGTCTCGTTGGACAGCACTGATTTTACTGACGTTGCGGCAGTCGTCATTACCGTTGCGGACAGCCGCAGCGGGATCCTTGCTTTGCTTAAACGCACAGGTTTTCATTTACCCGTGTTTCTGTTCGCGGAATCCGATGTGGAGGTGCCAGCGGGAGTCAATGCGGTCATTCGCGGTCAGGCTCAGGAGTGGCTGGAGCTGGAGACTGCTGCCTGTCAGTATGAAGACGATCTACTGCCGCCGTTCTACGACACGCTGACCCAGTATGTCGAAATGGGGAACAGCACGTTTGCCTGCCCGGGACACCAACACGGTGAGTTTTTTAAGAAGCATCCTGCGGGGCGGCATTTCTACGAATTCTTTGGTGAGAATCTGTTTCGTGCGGACATGTGCAACGCTGACGTTAAGCTTGGCGATCTGCTGATTCATGAAGGGTCAGCGAAACATGCGCAGAAATTTGCCGCGAAAGTTTTCCACGCGGATAAAACCTACTTTGTGCTGAACGGAACCTCTGCGGCCAATAAAGTGGTAACCAATGCGCTGCTGACGCGTGGGGATCTGGTGCTTTTTGACCGTAACAACCATAAGTCGAACCACCACGGCGCGCTGATCCAGGCGGGTGCAACGCCGGTTTATCTGGAAGCGGCGCGTAATCCGTTTGGCTTTATCGGCGGCATTGATGAGCACTGCTTTGATGAGCAGTACCTGCGTCAGCAGATCCGTGAAGTTGCGCCACAAAAGGCTGACCAGCCGCGTCCGTTCCGTCTGGCGATCATTCAACTCGGCACTTATGACGGCACGATCTACAACGCCCGGCAGGTGATCGACAAGATCGGTAGCCTGTGTGATTACATCCTGTTTGATTCCGCATGGGTCGGCTACGAGCAATTTATCCCGATGATGGCCGATAGCTCACCGTTGCTGTTGGAGCTTAATGCTAACGATCCGGGGATCTTTGTGACGCAGTCAGTACACAAACAACAGGCTGGGTTTTCGCAAACCTCGCAGATCCACAAAAAGGATAACCACATTCGCGGCCAGGCGCGGTTCTGCCCGCATAAGCGGCTGAACAACGCGTTTATGCTGCATGCTTCCACCAGTCCGTTTTATCCGCTGTTTGCGGCGTTGGACGTTAACGCCAAAATTCATGAAGGCGAGAGCGGTCGTCGGCTATGGGCGGAGTGCGTGGCGCTGGGAATCGAGGCCCGTAAAGCGATAATTGCTCGCTGTAAGATGATTCAGCCGTTTATTCCCCCGGTGGTTGATGGCAAACCGTGGGAAACCTATCCGACGGCGGTGATTGCCAGCGAGCGTCGCTTCTTTAGCTTTGAGCCTGGCGCGAAGTGGCATGGTTTTTCCGGTTACGCGCGCGACCAGTATTTTGTCGATCCCTGCAAGCTGTTGTTAACTACCCCGGGCATTGATGCGCAAACCGGGCAATATACTGAGTTTGGTATTCCGGCGACGATTCTGGCGCATTACCTGCGTGAAAACGGCATTGTGCCGGAGAAATGCGACCTCAACTCGATTCTGTTCCTGCTGACCCCGGCTGAAAGCGCAGAGAAAATGGCGCAACTGGTGGCGATGCTGGCGCAGTTTGAACAGCACATTGAGAATGACACGCCGCTGGCTGAAGTGCTGCCCACCATCTTCAACAAGTATCCGGTGCGCTACCGGGATTACACGCTGCGTGAACTGTGTCAGGAGATGCACTCACTGTACGTCAGCTTTGATGTGAAAGATCTGCAAAAAGCGATGTTCCGTCAGGAGAGTCTGCCTGCCGTGGCGATGAATCCGCAGGATGCCAACAGCGCTTTTATTCGTGGTGATGTTGAACTGGTGCGTATTTGTGATGCTGCTGGCCGCATTGCGGCGGAAGGTGCGCTGCCTTATCCTCCGGGCGTGCTGTGCGTGGTGCCTGGCGAAGTCTGGGGCGGGGCGGTGCAACAATACTTCCTGGCGCTGGAAGAGGGGGTAAACCTGCTGCCTGGCTTCTCGCCGGAGCTGCAAGGCGTTTACAGTGAGACGGATGCAGACGGCATTAAGCGTCTGTATGGATATGTTGTGAAATAAGCGCCATCTGGCCAAAAAGAAGGTCACCTGATGGTGACCTTCTTTCATTATAAAGATTAGTGTGCGATGGTCTGCGTGCCTGCCGGAACGCGCACGTGTTTGTATTTAAACAGCGCAACGAAGGCAAATGCCAGAACCAGCGAGTAACCTGCGAAGATTAGCCACACGGTCTGCCAGTCGGTAATACCGTTCAGCGTGTAGTGTTCAACCACTTTGCCGCTCACCAGACCACCCAGAATACAACCGAAGCCGTTGGTCATCATCAGGAACATACCCTGTGCACTGGCACGAATTTCAGGGCGAACTTCTTTCTCCACGAACACGGAGCCAGAGATGTTGAAGAAGTCGAAGGCGCAGCCGTAAACAATCATCGACAGAACCAGCAGTACGGTACCGAACGGCGTCGGATCGCCGTAGGCAAACAGGCCGAAGCGCAGCATCCACGCGACGATACTGATCAGCATCACGTTCTTAATACCGTAACGGCTTAAGAAGAACGGGATGGTCAGGATAAACAGGGTCTCAGAAATCTGTGAAATCGACATCATCACCGATGCGTGTTCAACGATAAAGCTACCAGAGAACAGCGGGTTGTTGTCGAAGCTGTGCAGGAAGGTATTACCAAACATATTGGTAATCTGCAGCTCCGCGCCCAGCATCATTGAGAAGATGAAGAAAATCGCCATGCGCTTGTTTTTAAACAGCGCAAAGGCATCCAGACCCAGCATAGACGACCAGCTCTGGTTTTTCTGCTGATTGTCGACCGGAATATGCGGCAGCGTCAGAGTGAACAGCGCCAGTACCACAGACAACGTCGCACCGATATACAGCTGCATATGACTCAGTTCAAAGCCGGAGAAGCTTACGCCCCACATCGCCATGATAAAGCCGATGGTGCCCCAGATACGAATTGGTGGGAAATCGGTAACGATATCCATCCCGGCTGATTGCAGACGATAGTAGGAGATGGTGTTGATGAGCCCCAGCGTTGGCATATAGGCCAGTGAGTTAAGCAAAATCACAAAGAACATGGCGCCTGGCGTGGTGACTTCGGCTGCGGCGAACAGCGTTGCGGCACCGACCAGGTGACAAATGGTGTATACCCATTTCGCACTGACCCATTTGTCGGCCACGATCCCTAACAGCGTCGGCATAAACACGGCGGCGATCCCCAGCGAGCTATACACCGCGCCAATGGATGCACCATCGAATTTAAGGGTGACAAACATATAGGAGCCGAGAGTAGTCAGCCAACTACCCCATAAGCAGAACTGCAGAAACGAGAGAACTTTCAGCTGCAGCTTAAGATTCATGTTAATTTCCTCACACCGTAATGCGGATGAATGTTTTAAAAGGCACATTTGCCGTGGCTATATGATGTGATTCTATCAACGAGCAGCACTCTTTTTTTGTTACCTGTGACAAATATTTGCAAACAATTTCTAATTGCAAGGCAAAAGAGTGATGGAGTTAACACTTTTCCCTCTTCTGAACCTCGTTTAAGGGGCCAGAAGAGGGATACATTAGCGGCGTCGATATGATTTTTGTGCGGAATTGACCTTGTAAAGGTATCGGCGTGATTCAGCTGATGGGTGTCGGGTGGTCAGGATTTGATAAACGTCCCCAGGGGACATGCTGTTAATGATATTCGCGGCCTGAATTTTATCATTCGAGAACACACGCAGCACGCTGCCGGCACCGCCGTTATACGCGGTGATCACCGCATAGCGACGCGAGGTTGGATTATCAATGCCGCCCAAATAGACATTGTTGAGCATGGCCAGATAAGCCGTGCCGGTATCAATGTTGCTGGCCGGGTCAAACAGGAAGCTGCGGCTAGGTGTGCCTGATCGCCCTTGCGAGCGGAAAACATCTTTCCCGGCGCTGTGTTGTACCACCTGCATCAGTCCCAGCGCATCGGCATGGCTGACCGCATACGGGTTAAACGAGGATTCGGTTTGCATGATGGCCAGAATCAGCGATTCGTCAACGCCATACTTACGCGATGCCTGACGCACCATGCCGATGTATTTATGCGCGCGCTTATCAAGGTGGTTTGGTACCAGATTGATCGTTACGCTATAAATGATACGCAGGCCATTGCTGCGGCTTTTAAGTCGCGTTTGCAGCAGGTAGTTGGCAAAGTTGGTGGCACGTCCCTCCCAACGAATTGGCTGTCCGGTATTATCGACCACCTGTCCGTACAGGAACGGCTCTTTGGAAATCTTAATGTCGTCGACATCGGAATAGAGATCGATAGAACCCGGATCATCGCCCATCAGCAACGTCTTGATAATCGCCCGACGCAGGTGCCCGGCAGGATCTGTTCCGGCAATGGTCTCGACGGTTATCGTACCGTCATCAAAGTTGATGTGGCTGCGGGTTTGGTACTGATCGGTATACTTTACGTAGTCCTTCGGACCCGCAATCAGCACTTCCTTAAATCCCCACAGATTCTCAATGTTATGGGCAAATTGCCCCATCAGAATATCAAAACCGTTGGTATCCTTGACCCAGGCTTCGTTATAGGAATCGCCTTTTTTGGTCGAATTGGAACAGGAGATGAGCAACGGCGCAATAACGGCAAGCGCGAGATATTTTTTCATCATTCCGGGAGTGCGTGTTGTGTTTGTTATATGCAAGGACCAGATTAAATCGTCGGCCGGATAAGCGCAGCGCCATCCGGCAACGGTTCTTATGACTCTGGTGTATAGCCTTCAATATGCACGTCCTTACCCTCAAACAGGAAGTTGATCATCTCCTGCTCCAGCAGTTTACGGTGCTCGACGTTCATCATATTGAGTTTCTTCTCGTTAATCAGCATGGTTTGCTTGTGCTGCCATTGCGCCCAGGCTTCTTTAGAAATCTCGTTATAAATGCGTTTTCCCAGATCGCCTGGGTACAGCTGAAAATCCTGACCTTCTGCTTCGCGTTGCAGGAAAGTGCAAAAAATCGTTCTGCTCATAAAAAATCCTCTCTTTCGACCGCTACGTTAAACCTGTGTACCGGCACGTAATTGCTGTAACAAACGCTCCACGGGAGCCGCCAGTCCAACAGATGGCGGTTGCGCTAAGTTATACCAGAGCGCGTTGCCTTCATCCATGCATGAGGTGCATGAAGACACGGGAAGCCACATAGGCACAATATCTAAGTGGAAATGGCTAAAGGTATGGCGAAACGCATTAAGTTGGATCAGATTATCTGTGTTAATTTGCCGTTGCGCCAGCCACTTACGCAGCCCATCTTCGTCGTCAAACTGCGGAAAACAGTATAAACCACCCCATAAGCCGCTGGGCGGACGCTGCGATAGCAACACCTCGTCATCATGCTGCAGCAGTAAAAAATAGCCCGTACGTTCCGGTAACGTCTGTTTGGGTTTTTTACCAGGATACAGCGCCCAGCTTGCATTGGCGGCCGCTACACAGCCATTTTCTAACGGACACAGCGAACATTTAGGCTTTGAACGTGTACAAACCATAGCGCCTAAATCCATCATCGCCTGGTTAAAACGCTCAACGCCGTGGGCAGGCGTAACCTGCTCGCTCAGTTCCCACAGTTTCTTTTCGACCTCTTTTTTCCCCGGCCAGCCGCTTACAGCATAACAGCGAGCCAGCACGCGTTTGACGTTACCGTCAAGAATCGGAAAATGCTGACCCAGAGAGAGTGAAAGGATCGCGCCTGCGGTCGAGCGTCCAACGCCTGGCAGGGCGGCGACTTCATCAAAGGTTTGCGGAAAAGTACCGCCATGCAGCGCCACAACCTGCTGCGCGGCTTTATGTAAATTGCGCGCACGGGCGTAATAGCCCAGTCCGGTCCATAAATGCAGAACTTCATCCAGCGGCGCATGGGCCAAATCCGTTACCGTCGGAAAGCGCGTCATAAAGCGCTCAAAATAGGGGATAACGGTGGCAACCTGAGTTTGTTGCAGCATCACCTCAGAGAGCCATACTTTGTAAGGCGTCTTGTCAATTTGCCAGGGCAGCGTCTTGCGCCCGTATTTGTCGTACCAGCTCAAAACCTGAGCTGAAAATTGAGAGGCTTGCATGATTACCGTTTCATTATTGCCGGGGGCAAGATTGCAGCACAGCGGCAACGGGGTGTAAACCGGAACTTTCCGCTGCTCACTTTCTTCCTTTACTTGCATCCGGCAACTAACTTTGGATAATGCCCGTTTTCAGAACTCAAACACAGCAGACTAAACTTTTATGAAGAACGACGTCATTTCACCGGAATTTGATGAAAACGGCCGCCCTCTGCGCCGGATTCGTAGTTTTGTTCGTCGCCAGGGGCGACTGACGAAAGGGCAGGAACACGCGCTGGAAAACTACTGGCCGGTGATGGGCGTTGAGTTCAGCGAAGAGCCTGTAGATTTCGCTGCGCTGTTTGGTCGCGATGCGCCAGTCACGCTTGAAATTGGTTTTGGGATGGGGGCTTCGCTGGTGGCGATGGCGAAAGCGCGTCCGGAACAGAATTTCCTCGGCATCGAGGTTCACTCGCCGGGCGTTGGCGCGTGTCTGGCTTCAGCCCATGAAGAGGGCGTCGAGAACTTGCGTGTCATGTGCCATGATGCCGTTGAAGTCCTGCATAAAATGATTCCTGACAATTCTTTATCTATGGTTCAGCTGTTTTTCCCTGACCCGTGGCATAAAGCACGTCATAATAAACGCCGTATCGTTCAGGTACCGTTTGCTGAGCATATCTTAAGTAAGCTGAAGCTGGGCGGCGTGTTCCATATGGCAACCGACTGGGAAGCGTATGCGGAGCACATGCTGGAAGTGATGTCCTCTATCGACGGGTATAAAAACCAGTCAGAGAGTAACGATTATGTACCGCGCCCACAATCGCGCCCGGTAACCAAATTTGAACAACGTGGTCATCGTCTTGGCCACGGCGTATGGGACTTAATGTTCGAGAGGGTGAAATAATGGCAAAGAACCGTAGCCGTCGTCTGCGTAAAAAAATGCACATCGACGAATTCCAGGAAATAGGATTTTCGGTTGCATGGCGTTTCCCGGAAGGTACATCTGGAGAGCAGGTCGATAAAATCGTTGATGACTTTATCGATGAGGTTATCGAACCGAACAAACTGGCCTTTGACGGCAGCGGCTATCTGGCCTGGGAAGGTCTGATCTGTCTGCAGGAAATCGGCAAATGCACCGAAGAACATCAGGCAATCGTCCGTAAGTGGCTGGAAGAGCATAAACTTGAAGAAGTGCGCACCAGCGAACTTTTCGATATTTGGTGGGACTAAGTAGCACAGGGTCGGCAAATGCCGGCCCGATTTGTATTGAGGGAAAGATATGATGCGCAAAACGCTGCTGGCGGCAGTCCTAACGTTCACGGCGATGGCCGCACATGCCGATTATCAGTGCAGCGTCACCCCACGTGACGATGTGATTTTGAACCCACAAACGGTGCAGGTGAAAGGCGAAAACGGCGATCTGGTTATTACCCAGGCCGGCGATGTCACCTTTAACGGTAAGCAGTACAACCTGAACGCCGCACAGCGTGAGCAGGCTAAAGATTATCAGGCCGCGTTGCGTAGCAGCCTGCCGTGGATTGACGAAGGTGCCAGAGCGCGCGTAGAGAAAGGTCGCGTGGCGCTGGACAAAATCATCGCCAAAGAGGTCGGTGAAAGCAGCAACATGCGTGGCCGCTTAACCAAGCTGGATGCGCAATTGAAAGCGCAGATGAACCGCATCATCGAACATCGTACTGATGGGCTGACCTTCCACTATAAGGCGATTGACCAGGTCCGCGCCGACGGGCAGCAATTAGTGAATCAGGCGATGGGCGGCATTTTGCAGGACAGCATCAACGAGATGGGTGCCAAAGCTGTGCTCAAAGGCGGCGGTAATCCGCTGCAGGGCGTGCTCGGGAGCCTCGGTGGTTTGCAAACGTCAATTCAGAACGAATGGAAGAATCAGGAACAAGACTTCCAGCAGTTTGGCAAAGATGTTTGCGCCCGCGTCGTGACGCTGGAAAACGATCGTAAAACGCTGGTTAGCACGCTGAAATAATTTTCACCTCTTTTTAACGGCACAGAAACATTCTGTGCCGTTTTATTTTGTATCTTTCTGTTTTTTTGATATCCATCTCTAAGAATGGCAATTTGATGGAGATATAAATCTGGTTAATTGGATGCCGTCACATTATTCATCTGTAAGATAGACATAATGCTGCAAATTCAAGTAACTGGAGAAATAACATGGAGTTTTTCAAGAAAACGGCACTTGCCGCACTGGTTATGGGTTTCAGCGGCGCGGCGCTTGCACTGCCAAACATCACTATTTTAGCAACCGGCGGGACCATTGCCGGCGGTGGTGATTCCGCGACAAAATCTAACTACACGGCAGGCAAGGTAGGCGTAGAGAATCTGGTTGAAGCCGTACCTCAGTTGAAAGACATCGCGGTTGTTAAAGGCGAGCAGGTGGTGAACATCGGCTCTCAGGATATGAATGACGACGTCTGGTTAACGCTGGCGAAAAAGATTAACACCGAGTGTGATAAAACCGACGGTTTTGTCGTGACACATGGTACGGATACCATGGAAGAAACCGCCTATTTCCTCGACCTGACCGTCAAGTGCAACAAGCCGGTAGTGCTGGTGGGTGCAATGCGTCCGTCTACAGGGATGAGCGCCGATGGTCCGTTCAACCTGTATAACGCAGTGGTGACGGCTGCAGACAAAGCCTCTGCCAACCGTGGCGTGCTGGTGGTGATGAACGACACCGTGATGGATGGTCGCGACGTGACCAAAACCAACACTACCGATGTAGCCACCTTCAAATCCGTTAACTATGGCCCGCTGGGCTACATCCATAACGGCAAGATTGACTACCAGCGTACGCCTGCGCGTAAGCACACCACGTCTACTCCGTTCGATGTGTCTAAGCTGACCGAACTGCCGAAAGTGGGGATTGTTTACAACTACGCTAACGCCTCGGATCTGCCGGCCAAAGCGCTGGTCGACGCGGGTTATGCGGGTATCGTCAGTGCGGGTGTAGGTAACGGCAACTTGTATAAAACGGTATTCGATACGCTGGCCACTGCCGCGCATAAAGGTACCGTCGTGGTGCGTTCCTCCCGTGTACCAACCGGCTCCACCACGCAGGATGCTGAAGTTGATGATGCGAAATACGGCTTTGTGGCTTCAGGTTCTCTGAACCCGCAAAAAGCGCGTGTTCTGCTGCAGCTTGCGCTGACGCAAACCAAGGATCCTAAGCAGATCCAGGAAATGTTTAATCAGTATTAATCGATGCAGGTGGCTGCGCTTATCGCCCTAACCCTGTAGGCCTGATAAGCGCAGCGCCATCAGGCAATTTGCCGGATGGCGGCTCAAGGCCTTATCCGGCCTACATCGTTACCGTATTACTCCGCCAGGAACAATTCCAGCAGCGAATTCAAAAACAGCTTACCGTGTTGGGTAATCTGCCAGTATTCATCGCATTCACTCAGGTAACCCTGGGCGATAGCTGCATCAATCTGTCCACGAATAACGTCTTCGGCAAGCCCGGTGTATTGCGTGAATTCTGCACGCGGCGCGGCCTCCAGTAGCCGGAAACGGTTCATAAAGAACTCGAACGGCTTGTCGGCTTCGGCGACATCACGCTGGCTTTCCAGGTAACGTCCTTGCATGTATCCGCGTGGATGCCGCGTTTTGGTGGTGCGCAGGATGCGTCCGTCCGGGAAAGTGATTTTGCCGTGCGCGCCGCAGCCAATGCCAAGATAGTCGCCAAAACGCCAGTAATTGAGATTGTGCTGACACTGATAGCCCGGTTTCGCATAGGCTGAGGTTTCGTACTGTTGATACCCCGCGGCAGTCAGCAACTGGTGGCCTTGCTCAAAAATATCCCACAGCGCGTCATCGTCCGGTAATACCGGCGGACGTGAACCAAATAGCGTGTTGGGTTCGATAGTCAGCTGATACCAGGAGAGATGCGGCGGGTTGAGCGCGATGGCCTGTTGCAAATCGCCCAACGCCTCTTCCAGAGTCTGATCCGGCAGGCCGTGCATCAGATCGAGATTAAAGCTACGTAGCCCCAGACCGCTCGCCAGATTCGCGGCACGTTTGGCTTCTTCCGGTCCGTGAATACGCCCCAGGCGCTCAAGTTTGGCGACGCTAAAGCTCTGTACGCCAATGGAGATTCGGTTTACGCCAGCGCGTTGATAATCAACAAAGCGATCGGCTTCCACCGTACCGGGATTCGCCTCCATCGTGATTTCTGCATCCGCGGCCAGCTTCAGGCTTGCGCGCACGCCGTCGAGCAGTGTTTGCATTGCCGGGCCAGAAAGCAGGCTCGGCGTACCGCCACCGATAAAAATTGTCTTTACTTCACGTTCCTGGGCGTGGGCAACCTCAGTATCCAGATCGCTCAACAGATGCTGCACATAGTCGTCATGAGGAACATCGCCCTTCAGTGCATGCGAGTTAAAGTCGCAGTACGGACATTTTTGCACGCACCACGGGATGTGAATATAAAGACTTAGCGGCGGAAGCTTAACCATTACGCAGGGCATCCAGCAGCAGCTTCAACGCCTGTCCGCGGTGAGAAATCGCACTTTTCTCTTCCCGGGTCAGTTCAGCCGCCGTTTTCCCTTCAGTCGGCACAAAGAAGATCGGGTCGTAGCCAAAGCCACCGTTTCCGGCAGGTTCACGGGTAATAATACCCGGCCAGCTTCCGTGGCACACTACCGGCGTTGGATCGTCTGCGTGGCGCATATAGACCAGCACGCAGTGGAACTGTGCCTGGCGCTTGTCATCAGGAACATCCTGCAGGGTGTGAAGCAGTTTTTCCAGATTCTGCCTGTCGGTCGCATCTTCGCCGGAATAACGGGCCGAATAGATGCCCGGCGCGCCGCCCAGGGCGTTCACCGCCAGACCGGAGTCATCAGCAATGGCCGGTAGTCCGGTAATTTGCGCGGCATGACGCGCCTTCAGAATGGCATTCTCAATAAACGTCAGCCCGGTCTCTTCTGCAGAATCAACACCCAGATCCGTTTGGGCAACGACATCAAGTCCGAAATCACTCAGAAGAGAGGCGAGTTCACGCACTTTACCGGCATTGCCGGTCGCGAGGACAACTTTTTGCATGGGATACCTAATCAGTTAGTGCCGCAATTTCGGGCGGGATCTGTTGCGGATGAATGATTTTAACCTGTTTGTGACGGCCAAGCTCGCCCTTCTCAATAACGACCTGGCTTTTTGCCACACGGAACTGTTTGCCGAGAAATTTCACCAGATGGCTGTTCGCTTGCCCATCCACCGGCGGGGCGGTAATGGCGACTTTTACTTCGTCGCCATGCAAACCCACAATACTGTCACGGCTGGCTTTAGGCTGAATGTAGAGCCGTAAAACCAGACCGTCGTCGCAGGGTGTAACGGCACTCATAGCGCCATCCACAGCCCCGGCAGCAGCATATTACCTGTCGCCTGTAACACTTCCGCGATACCCATGTTAATCACATAGAGCAGCAGAACCAGAATCATCGGCGAGAAATCGATGCCGCCCATGCCCGGGAGTATACGACGGATAGGGCGCAGCAGTGGGTCCGCCAGTTGGATCAACACATATTCAACAGGGCTGCGGCCCTGACTGACCCAGCTCATAATCGCCATCACCAGCAGTACCCAGAAAATCAGCAGTCCGATGGTCTTGAGGACAATCAGTACGGCGGCGATCCAGATAATCGGCTGGAACGTGACCACCTTAAACAGCACGATGGCTTTGATAAAGCTGAGAACGAACGCAACTAATGCCGAGGCGCTGTCAATCGGCCCCATCGGGGGAATCACACGGCGTAACGGCCCAATAACAGGCTGAGTGATTTTCACTATAAACTGCGAGAACGGGTTGTAAAAATCGCAGCGAGACCATTGCATCCACACGCGTAGCAGCAGCGCCATGGTATACAGCTCAATTACCGTTGAGAGCAGGAAGGTCAACGTATTCATGGTGTTCCTTAGTTTTCCCTATTTTTTAGTGTAATCACGAGCACCAAAAATGGCGGTGCCAATGCGCACCATCGTGCTACCCGCCGCAATTGCGGCATCCATATCATCAGACATCCCCAGTGAGAGGGTGTCGATGCCTGGGTAGCGTGTTTTCAACCCGGTAAATGCTACAGCCATTTGCTGTGCAACTTCAAACTGCCTTACATAATCTGACTCAGGCGCCGGAATTGCCATCAGACCACGCAGGTTAATACGCGGCAATGCGGCGACCTCAGCGGCCAGTGCATCAAGCTCTGCCAGCGGAATACCCGACTTACTGTTCTCATCGCTGATATTAATTTGGATCAGCACATTCAGCGGCGGCAGTTCCGCCGGGCGCTGTTCGCTCAGACGGGCAGCGATGCGTAGGCGATCAATCGTATGACACCAGTCAAAATGTTCAGCGACCAGACGGCTTTTGTTGGACTGCAGTGGGCCGATAAAGTGCCACTGCAGATCGTTGACGCCTTGTTCCCGGAAGTAGCGAATTTTATCCACTCCTTCCTGAACATAGTTTTCACCGAAGGCTCGCTGACCTGCGGCAATGGCATCTTCGATGGCGCTCGCAGGTTTGGTTTTACTGACTGCAAGCAACGTAACTTCTTCTGAAGACCGCCCGCAACGCGTCGCGGCGGCTGAGATTTTGTCCCGGACCTGTGCCAGGTTATGCGCGATATCGTTCATTTTCCGAGGATGTTCATATGAATATGGAAGAAATAGTGGCCCTTAGTGTAAAGCATTACGTGTCGGATCTACACCTGTGCAATGCATGGCCTGCGCGCTGGCGCATACGCGGAAATGTCGAAATCGCGCCGTTTACCACGCCTGACGTAGAGACGTTGCTGATGTGCTGGCTCAGTGAGCAACAACAGGTACAGTGGCAGAAACAGGGGCAGCTGGATTTTGCCATTACGCTGGCGAACTCACGGCGTCTGCGCGCGAGCGCATTTGTGCATCAGCAGGGAATCTCTCTGGCGCTAAGGCTATTGCCGCTTGATTGCCCATGTTTGGATGATCTCCAGACTCCCGCCGCCTTACCTGAGTTGCTGCACAGTGAAAATGGATTAATTCTGGTGACCGGCGCTACCGGCAGCGGTAAATCAACGACCCTGGCGGCGATGGTGGCATATCTTAATCAGCACGTCGCGGGACATATTTTGACGCTGGAAGATCCCATTGAATATCGTTACACCAGCCAGCGTTGTCTCATTCAACAACGGGAGGTGGGCGTACACTGCGCTTCTTTCGCCGCCGGTTTGCGCGGCGCGCTACGCGAAGATCCTGATGTCATTCTGCTGGGCGAGCTGCGCGACGTAGAAACCATTCGTCTGGCGTTAACGGCTGCGGAAACCGGGCATCTGGTGCTGGCAACGTTACACACGCGAGGGGCGGCTCAGGCGATTGCGCGGCTGGTGGATACTTTTCCCGCACCGGAGAAAGATCCGGTGCGTAATCAACTGGCAGACAGCCTGCGGGCAGTGCTTTCGCAAAAGCTGGAACAAGATAAGCAGGGAGGACGCGTGGCGCTATTCGAACTGCTCATCAACACGCCCGCCGTCGGTAACCTGATCCGTGAAGGGAAAACGCATCAGCTACCCGGCGTAATTCAAACCGGGCAACAGACAGGCATGCAGACGTTTACGCAGAGCCTGCAGCAGCGCCAGGCGCAGGGACGGCTTTAGTAGCCCTGCTCGAAATAGCTTTCGAGAATAATAACGGCAGAAGCAGAGTCCACTTTACCTTTATTCAGTGCCCGGTACCCGCCTTGCTCAAACAGGCCGGAACGGGCTTCGACGGTACTCAAACGCTCATCATGCAACGTCACGGTAACGCCAAAACGACCGTGAATACGGTTAGCGAACTTGCGTGCGCGTGCGGTAAGGGGTTGTTCGGTGCCATCCATATTGAGCGGTAAGCCGACAATGATTTCGTCCGGCTGCCACTCTTTCAGCAGGCGTTCAATCAAATTCCAGTCCGGCGTACCGTCCTGTGCTTTGATCGCGGGCAAGGGTCTCGCGGTACCGGTAATACGCTGACCAATCGCAACGCCAATGCTTTTGGTACCAAAGTCGAAAGAGAGTAATGTTCCGCTCATCAGGCATGTCCCGCCACGCCAGGCATGGTCAGAATATCTATCCCGATAAGTTTCGCCGCATCGCGCCAGCGGTCGGCAATCGGCGTTTTAAACAAGATGTTGAGATCGGCGGGGGCCGTAAGCCAGGCATTATCCAGCAGTTCTTGTTCGAGCTGGCCTTTTTCCCATGATGAATAGCCTAGCGCAACCAGCACCTCAGAGGGTTGCTCCTGCGTACCTAAGGTTTCTAATACATCGCGGGAGGTGGTGATGATGGTGTTATCTGAAATGCGGATACTGGATGCAAAGCGTGACGGCGGGGTATGCAGAATAAACCCACGGTCTTCCGCCAGCGGTCCGCCGAGCATCACCGGTTTATCCAGACGAATAGCCGGATCGCGTGCTTCAGGTGTAATTTTCAGCTTTTCCAGAATCCCTTCAATTTGTAAGTTTTCCAGAGGTTTATTGATGATAATCCCCATTGCTCCGTTCTCATTGTGTTCACAGATATACACCACGGAACGGCGGAAAATCGGATCCTGGAGAGCAGGCATGGCAATAAGAAAGTGATGCTGTAAATTCATTGTCAGAGGTTCTGTTTCCTGGTTCAAAAAAGCAACAGCGCCCAGTATGCGTACAAATACGAGCGCTGTCACTATGAGTATTGGTAGGATCCCTTCTACCGGCGAGTTCTTTTATTTTTGCAAACGAGCCTCAATGGCATCCATCAACATACCGGTAATCGAAACCGGGAATTCTGCTTCAATCTCACGAATACAGGTTGGGCTGGTGACGTTAATTTCCGTCAGGCGATCGCCAATGATATCCAGACCGACAAAAATCAACCCCTTCGCTTTCAGCGTTGGCCCAATGCGGCGGGCAATTTCCCAGTCGTTGTCGGTTAATGGACGCGGCTCGCCACGACCACCGGCGGCCAGGTTGCCACGGGTTTCACCACCCTGCGGAATACGCGCCAGGCAGTACGGAACGGGTTCGCCATCCACGACCAGTACGCGTTTGTCGCCGTCTTTGATTGCTGGCAAATAGTTCTGCGCCATGCAGTAGCGAGTACCATGTTCGGTCAGCGTTTCGGCAATAACGCCGAGATTCGGGTCACCTTCCTTCACACGGAAAATAGATGCGCCGCCCATGCCGTCCAGCGGCTTGAGAATGATGTCGCTGTGCTTTTGCCAGAAGGCTTTTAGCTGCGCTTTGTTACGGGTGACCAGCGTTTCTGGCGTCAGGTCGGCAAACCATGCGGTAAAAAGTTTTTCGTTACAATCGCGCAGGCTCTGCGGTTTGTTGACGATTAACGTCCCTTTTTCTTCTGCACGTTCCAGAATATAGGTCGCGTAAATGAACTCAGTATCAAATGGCGGATCCTTACGCATCAGAATCACATCCAGATCGGCCAGCGGGAGATCCTGCTCACCCTTGAACTCATACCATTTGTCGTAGTTCTGCTCTACGCTCAGGGTCCGCGTACGGGCGCGGGCTTCACCGTTGATCAGATAAAGATCGGCCATCTCCATATAGTGAATTTCGTAACCACGACGTTGTGCTTCCAGCAGCATAGCGAAGCTGGAATCCTTCTTGATGTTGATGCTTGCGATGGGATCCATCACGATGCCGAGCTTGATCATTGTTCTTCTCCGTTAGCCCAGATCGCCAAAACGCACCTGTAGCGCGGTAATGGCGGTGAGCGCAGTTGTCTCAGTACGCAGAACGCGAGGTCCTAACAGAATATCAGTAAACTGATAACGTGCGGTCATGGCAATTTCATCTGCCGACAGCCCACCCTCCGGGCCAATCAGCAAGCGGATGCGCTCTACCGGCAGCGGCAGCGTATTGATGCTGGCGCTGGCGCGAGGATGCAGGTTCAGTTTTAACCCTTCGTCCTGCTCAGCGCACCATGCTTCCAGATCCATTGCCGGGCGAATTTCAGGCACCCGGTTACGACCGCACTGTTCGCAGGCGGCAATGGCGATTTTCTGCCACTGCTGGAGCTTTTTGTTCAGGCGTTCACTGTCCAGTTTAACGCCGCAGCGCTCAGAAAAAAGTGGCGTAATGAGGCTTACACCCAGTTCGATCGATTTCTGGATAGTAAATTCCATTTTTTCGCCGCGCGACATCACCTGGCCCAGATGGATGTGCAACGGCGATTCACGATCGTCGAGTTCGGCGTTAAGCACCTTCACGTCAACGCTTTTCTTGCTGGCGTGAGTGATTTCGGCGTCAAAGATTTGATTGCTGCCGTCAAACAGCTGTAACGCCTGGCCTGGTCCCATACGCAGCACACGACCGATATGGTTGGCGGCATCTTCACACAGTGAAATTTGGCTGCCGGAAGCGAGTGGTTCAGGGTGATAAATGCGAGGAATGCGCATAGTTAAACATCCGCGTCATGGCCCTGGGCTGCGAAAGGCCAGGGCATGGTTAAAAATATTGCCGCTAGTGTAGGTTAGCTCTTTTGCGCCTGGCAAGCGCGTTGCACATAGGGGTTATGGTTCCCCTGTACCTTCGCAATGCGTTCGTCGCGCTCACACTCCCAGTCGGTAACCGGATATTGCTTGTTCCAGGCATTAAAAAGCTGGGTTTGTTGGCGGGAGAGCGTCAGGTTGTATTGGTCGCGCATATAAAAATAGGTGCGTGCGATAGCGCCGCGGGCGCGGGCTGGCGGCTCGGCAACTTTCTCTTTGAAATCAACCTTCATGGCGCACTGTCCATACTGGCCTTCGCCACCGTTCCACTGGCTGTACATAAAGTTTGCGCGATCGCCATTTACTTCACCCACTGCAGGCTGCAGGTTATGCATATCGCTTTCCATCTGGCGATAGACTGGATCTTTGGCGCAGTTTTTACGTCCTCCGTCCTGCCAGCACTGGCGCTGATGGCCAAACTGCCAGGCAGGGACAACATGTTCCCATTCGATACGACTGGCGCGGTTTTCGTTTTTTCGCACTTTATAGCCGCAGGATTCAAGGTCAACGACCCCTTTTTTACCTTGCCAGTTAATTTTACAACCGCAGTAGAAATCGCCCGGCGCATCGGCGTTAACTTTGACGCCTGCTGCTTTCGCCTGAGAAAAACTGTTGATACCTTCGGCTAACACCGGGCCAGAAAACGCAGCGGCTAACATGACCGCGGCAAAAGAAAGATTACGGTACATCACGAACTCCGTGTCAAAACGAGCCCGCAACGTAGCGAAAGTTGTTCTTGTATGCAATCAGCGAGATCAGAAAGGTTCCTGATAATTCTGAATATTATTCTGCAACCAGTGGTTCGCCGCAATGGACGCAGCGGTAGGTAGCTTCACCGCGAACAACACGGTTATGGCGGCGAACGGTCAAGTGATGTTCCTGGCACTTACAGCGGTAAGCAAAGGTTTTACGTTGCACGGATTGCAGCTCAAACTGATGCGTGCGTCGGGCCGGGACGCCCAGCACACTCTCCATCATCCATTTCCACTCTTTTCCGTGCGGCGGGACGCGGCCAAAGTGCTTCCACACCAGCAAATGCGCCAGTTCATGGGGGACCACTTCGTTAACGAACGCATCGATGTTTTCCATCAGCAGCACCGGGTTGAGGCGGATTTCGTAAGTTTGTAGCCACGCCGTACCTGCGGCGGTTCCGCGCTGTTGGTAAACCAGCTTTGGCTCCGGGTAATGACGTTCCAGCTTGAGATTGGCCTGGGCGAGTTTTTCCCGCAGGCTGCGCATAACGGCTTGCTGGATGGCGATGGGAAGTCGGGAGGTTTTCATAACGCCAGAGGATAGTGCGACAGGGAAGGGACTGCAAGAGGAAGGCTTCCTCCCGCCTGGGGAGGAAGCCTTGAGTGATTAGTCGTGTGCGCCAATTTCGCGCAGTTTACGACCTTTCATCAGGTTACGTTCAATGTGTTCCAGAGAGACGTTTTTCGTTTCCGGGATTAGCCACAGGGTCAGGAAGATGAACAGGACGTTCAGGCCGCCGTAGACCCAGAAGGTGTTAGCGCTGCCCAGCGAGTTCAGCATCGTCAGGAAGGTTGCGCCGACGATCATGTTAGCAATCCAGTTGGTTGCGGTAGAGCAGGTGATGCCGAAATCGCGGCCTTTCAGCGGCTGAATTTCAGAACACAGTACCCAAATCAGCGGACCGGCACTCATCGCGAAGCCAACGATAAACATCAGCAGCATCAGCACGGCAAAGTACTGGGCGGCAGCGGAGTGGATACCCACATGCATCATGGTGCCCAGTACGCCCATACCTACAGCCATAACGATAAAGCCAAGAATCAGCGTAGGTTTACGGCCCCAGCGGTCAACCAGACCAATGGCGATAAAGGTTGCCAGCACGTTGGTCAGGCCAACGATAACCGTTCCCCACATCTGCTCGGTGGTGTTGGTATAACCCGCCAGTTCAAAGATTTTTGGCGCGTAGTACATGATGACGTTCATCCCGGTGAACTGCTGCATCACCTGTAACAGCACGCCAAGGAACACTGCGCGACGGAAGTTGCTGTTTTCTTTAAACAGCGCCCAGCCGCTTTGTTTAACCTGCAGACTCTCACGAATTTCATCCAGTTCGCGTTTGGCCTCAGCGCTGGTATCACGCAGACGCAACAGAACGCGCTCGGCATCGACAAAACGACGTTTAGCTGCAAACCAACGCGGGCTGTCCGGCAGGAAGATAACGCCAATCAGCAGTAACAGAGCAGGGATAATGATTACGCCCAGCATCCAGCGCCATGCGCCGCTATAACTGAACGCGGTATCGGAGAGGTAAGCGCCGAGGATCCCGATGGTGATCATCAACTGATACATCGAGATCATGCTGCCGCGGATTTTTTCCGGTGCGATTTCGGACAGGTACAGCGGCGCGGTATAAGACGCAACGCCAACGGCCAGGCCCAGCAGAACGCGGGAAACCAGTAGCACTTCAACGTTTGGTGCCGCGGCGGAGAACAATGAACCGGCAACAAACAGGATCGCGCCAATCATCAGGCTCTTTTTACGCCCCAGTTTGAAGGAGAGCCAGCCGCTGCCGACAGCGCCTACAGCCGCACCAAACATCATTGAGCTCACCACCCATTCTTGAGTGTGCGGGGTAATTTGAAACTCGTCGGTGATGAACGGTAAAGCACCGGCAATAACACCGATATCCAGGCCAAAAAGTAATCCAGCCAGGGCTGCAAGAAAGCAGACAAAAAATGTCATGGCTTTGTTGGAACGCCCCGTTTTTTTATTGTCAGGCATGATGCCCTCCGGTTGGGTAGCTAGTTTTGTTGATGTTAAGGGTAGGTGAGTACGGGGTAAAAAAATGCGAATCACATCACATTAGTGTAATCGCTTACATTAGCATTCATGGCGATTATTAATTATGACTTTGAAAGATAAGGTTTTTATAATAATACGATACAGTTATTTGCCTGGAATTAAGACAATACTGAAAAGTAATGTAACAATGATGCACAAGAGATGGCCAGGTTATGTTAATTAGAAGAGGGAGGAAACACAGCTTAATGTAATCGCTTTCATTTTCGTTCAAAAAGAGGATTAATAGCGCTGTTATGGAAAGGGGAGGCAGAGAGAAGATGGGCATAAAAAAGACCAGCCGAGGCTGGTCTTAAGAAGCATAAGCGTTCAGTCGTGACTGAATTATTTCAGTCCGGCAGCGTCACGCAGCAGTTGCGCTTTGTCGGTTTTTTCCCAAGGGAAATGCTCACGACCAAAGTGACCATAGGCTGCGGTTTCTTTGTAGATTGGGTGCAGCAGATCCAGCATCTGAATCAGACCATACGGGCGCAGGTCGAAGAACTCACGCACCAGCAGGGTCAACTGTTCTGAAGGCACTTTTTCGGTACCGAACGTTTCTACCATGATAGAGGTCGGTTCAGCCACGCCGATGGCGTAGGAAACCTGAATCTCACAACGGTCAGCCAGGCCAGCGGCAACGATGTTTTTCGCGACGTAGCGGGCCGCATAGGCTGCGGAACGGTCAACTTTAGACGGATCCTTACCAGAGAATGCGCCGCCACCGTGACGAGCCATACCGCCGTAGGTATCAACGATAATCTTACGACCGGTCAGACCGCAGTCGCCCATTGGGCCGCCGATAACGAAACGACCGGTTGGGTTGATGAAGAATTTGGTAGAAGCATTCAGCCATTCAGTCGGCAGTACCGGCTTGATGATCTCTTCCATAACGGCTTCTTGCAGCGATTTCTGATCGATATCTTCAGAGTGCTGAGTCGACAGAACGACCGCATCAATACCGACGATTTTGCCGTCGTCATACTGGAAGGTAACCTGGCTTTTTGCATCCGGGCGCAGCCAGGATAAGGTGCCGTTTTTACGCACTTCAGCCTGACGCTGCACCAGACGGTGAGCATAGGTAATCGGGGCTGGCATCAGCACGTCGGTTTCGTTGGTGGCGTAGCCAAACATCAGGCCCTGGTCGCCCGCGCCCTGTTCCAGCGGATCGGCACGGTCAACGCCCTGGTTGATGTCCGGAGACTGTTTACCAATTGCGCTCAGTACCGCACAAGAGTTGGCGTCAAAACCCATGTCGGAATGCACATAGCCAATTTCGCGCACCGTGTTACGGGTGATCTCTTCGATATCGACCCATGCGCTGGTGGTGATCTCACCGCCAACTAAAACCATACCGGTTTTGACGTAGGTTTCGCAGGCAACGCGTGCTTTCGGATCCTGTTCCAGGATTGCATCCAGCACGGCATCAGAGATTTGGTCAGCGATTTTGTCAGGATGCCCTTCTGATACGGACTCGGACGTAAAAAGGTGTTTTGCCATATTTAATTTCACCTAAGGAGAATTTGGTTAGCTCAAACTGTCGAGTGGGATAGCCATGTGTAGAAGATTCTACCATGAGTCTGCAGATGACGGACACTGGCAGTCTGAGTGTTAATCGGTATAGATGGATTAACATCTGGACGGCTATTTTAGGACAGTTCTTCGCCTGATTTCCAGCTTTTTTTGATTGAGGTCGCATTGTACTGAAAATGTAACTGGAAATTTTTCCTGACGGTGCTGGCAATGTGTGCATTTATCTTTTGCTTTTTACTCCCCATATCGGTATAAAACGCGGCGCGCGGCTCATATCCGTCATACTTCAAGTTGCATGTGCGTTGGCTTCCTCGCTCGCCCCAGTCACTTACTTATGTAAGCTCCCGGGGACTCTCTGCGTTGCCGCCTTCCCGCAACTCGAATTATTTAGGATAGACAAAAAGCACACGACATTTTCATCGTGTTGCCACTTCCAGCCGGGTTAAAACTTTAGCTTTGGCTTGTGGGTTCTCCCTAAGGAGCAACCGTGGAGGTGATACGAGATAATGAACCGTTGTATTCTGCTGAATCTGTCGCACCGTTCTGGTGTACATATGTCCCCCGCAATCTGCATCTCTGTTTTGCATACCTGTCGATGTTATATACACAAAATCATTTATGCTGCGTCGAGGCGGCAAATGAATGAGTCTCCTGAACGTACGAGTAGTACGTGACTGGGGCGAATGCGCGTAGCCAACAAAGAGGCTGCATGAAGGATGAAGTGTATACCCATCTCGGCGTATCTCAGGACTCAAGAGCCGGTAACGGTCACTAAGAACTGAACAAGGGCGCTCTTGGTAAACAAGAGTTTTCTCGTGGTTTCGCCGAACTGTCAGCAGTACGTTCGGTTACGTGTTTACAATGATATGAAAAAGAAACCGGTCGCACAGTCGGAGCGTCAGCACTATCTGCTGGAAATTCTGCCTGTATTTGGGTTGTTATCGCGTCTTTGGATTGCGATAGTAGTCAACTGTTTTACACTTGTTAATAAAATTTGAGGTTCGCTATGTCTGACGACATTTCTTTGGGTTCGCCTTCGTCAGCAGGCGAACACGGTGTACTACGCTCCATGCAGGAGGTTGCAATGAGTTCCGAGGAAGCCAGCAAGATGCTGCGTACTTACAATATTGCCTGGTGGGGTAATAACTACTATGACGTCAATGAACTGGGTCACATCAGCGTGTGCCCGGATCCGGACGTACCAGAAGCGCGTGTTGACCTTGCTGAGTTGGTGAAAGCCCGTGAAGCGCAGGGCCAGCGTCTGCCTGCTTTGTTCTGCTTCCCGCAGATCCTGCAACACCGACTGCGTTCGATTAACGCCGCGTTCAAACGCGCCCGTGAATCCTACGGCTACAACGGTGACTATTTCCTCGTTTACCCGATCAAGGTCAACCAACACCGTCGCGTGATTGAATCACTGATCCACTCCGGCGAACCGTTGGGACTGGAAGCGGGTTCCAAGGCTGAACTGATGGCCGTTCTGGCTCATGCCGGAATGACCCGTAGCGTGATCGTCTGTAACGGCTATAAAGACCGTGAATACATCCGTCTGGCGCTGATTGGCGAGAAGATGGGCCATAAGGTCTATCTGGTTATCGAGAAGATGTCTGAAATCGCCATCGTGTTGGATGAAGCTGAACGCCTGAATGTCGTTCCGCGTCTGGGCGTGCGTGCGCGTCTGGCGTCGCAGGGTTCCGGCAAGTGGCAGTCCTCCGGTGGTGAAAAATCCAAATTCGGCCTGGCGGCAAACCAGGTACTGCAACTGGTAGAAATTCTGCGTGAGCGCGGCCGTCTGGACAGCATTCAACTGCTGCACTTCCACCTCGGCTCGCAGATGGCGAACATTCGTGATATCGCCACTGGCGTGCGTGAGTCGGCCCGTTTCTACGTTGAGCTGCACAAGCTGGGCGTGAATATTCAGTGCTTCGACGTGGGCGGCGGCCTGGGCGTGGACTATGAAGGTACCCGCTCGCAGTCCGACTGCTCCGTAAACTACGGCCTGAACGAATACGCCAACAACATTATCTGGGCGATTGGCGATGCCTGTGAAGAGCATGGTCTACCGCACCCGACAGTGATCACTGAATCGGGTCGTGCCGTTACCGCGCACCATACCGTGCTGGTCTCCAACATCATTGGCGTTGAGCGTAGCGAAATTACCGAAGCGACGCCGCCGGCAGACAACGCGCCGCGCTCCCTGCAAAGCATGTGGGAAACCTGGCAGGAGATGCACGAGCCGGGCACGCGTCGTTCGCTGCGTGAATGGCTGCACGACAGCCAGATGGACCTGCACGATATTCACGTTGGCTACTCTTCTGGCACCTTTAGCCTGCAGGAACGTGCGTGGGCAGAGCAGCTCTATCTGAACATGTGCCATAATGTGCAAAAACAACTCGATCCGAGCAATCGCGCGCACCGCCCGATTATCGATGAGCTGCAGGAGCGGATGGCGGATAAGATTTACGTCAACTTCTCACTGTTCCAGTCAATGCCGGATGCGTGGGGGATCGACCAACTGTTCCCGGTGCTGCCGCTGGAAGGGCTGAACCAAGCGCCTGAGCGCCGCGCGGTGCTGCTGGATATTACCTGTGACTCTGATGGTGCTATCGACCATTACGTTGACGGGGATGGTATTGCCACCACCATGCCGATGCCGGAATACGACCCGGAGAACCCGCCGATGCTGGGCTTCTTTATGGTCGGCGCGTATCAGGAGATCCTTGGTAACATGCACAACCTGTTCGGCGATACCGAAGCCGTTGACGTGTTTGTCTTCCCTGACGGCAGCGTGGAAGTTGAGCTGTCTGACGAAGGCGATACCGTGGCGGATATGCTGCAGTACGTGCAGTTGGATCCGAAAACGCTGCTGACGCAGTTCCGTGATCAGGTGAAAAACACCGATCTGGACGCCGAGTTGCAACAACAGTTCCTCGAAGAATTTGAAGCAGGGCTGTACGGATACACCTATCTGGAAGATGAATAACGGTAAATTCCCGGTGGCGCTGCGTTTGCGGCGCTCACTTGAATCCGTACAAATTAACGGCGATAATTCGCCGATACAAGTAGTCACGTAAATCAATCCCTTCCTCGTCGGGCTTAACGACGCGGAGGGGATTTTTTTTCACCGATTTTACAAGAGGTCAGCACATGAGCACCTTAGGTCATCAATACGACAACTCCCTGGTTTCTAACGCCTTTGGTTTTTTGCGTCTGCCGATGAACTTCATGCCGTACGATAGCGACGCCGACTGGGTGATCACCGGCGTACCGTTTGATATGGCAACGTCTGGCCGCGCGGGCGGTCGCCATGGCCCGGCAGCAATCCGTCAGGTTTCTACCAACCTGGCGTGGGAGCACAACCGCTTCCCATGGAACTTCGATATGCGCGAGCGCCTGAACGTGGTGGACTGCGGCGATCTGGTGTATGCGTTTGGCGATGCCCGTGAAATGAGTGAGAAACTGCAGGCGCACGCAGAGAAACTGCTTTCTTCAGGTAAGCGCATGCTTTCCTTCGGTGGCGACCACTTCGTCACGCTGCCGCTGCTGCGCGCGCACGCAAAGCACTTTGGTAAGATGGCGCTGGTGCATTTTGATGCCCACACCGACACCTACGCTAACGGCTGCGAATTCGACCACGGCACCATGTTCTATACTGCGCCAAATGAAGGGTTGATCGATCCGAACCACTCTGTACAGATTGGTATTCGCACTGAGTTCGACAAAGATAATGGCTTTACCGTATTGGATGCCTGCCAGGTGAACGATCGCGGCGTAGACGACGTCATTGCCCAGGTGAAACAGATCGTTGGCGATATGCCAGTGTATCTGACCTTTGATATCGACTGTCTGGATCCTGCGTTTGCGCCGGGTACCGGTACGCCGGTAATCGGCGGTCTGACGTCCGATCGTGCGATCAAGCTGGTACGTGGTCTGAAGGATCTGAATATCGTGGGGATGGACGTGGTGGAAGTGGCACCGGCTTACGATCAGTCTGAGATCACCGCGTTGGCGGCGGCGACTTTAGCGTTAGAAATGCTGTATATTCAGGCGGCGAAGAAAGGCGAATAATAGTCGGACTATTTTACTCGTCATTTTGGGTCCGGACAGTGCTCGCCATCCTCACGTACTAGGTGTACGCTCCGGTGGCTGTGCGCTGGCCGGGCCCAAACTGACTTCGCCAATTACGTCCGATAATGGGATGAAATCTATAGGCCGGATAAGGCTTCATGCCGCCATCCGGCACTGCTTGAAGATTACTTAATTCCGTCCGCGCTCATGCGATCGCGAATATGCTGCGCACGTTCGGCGGATGCCGGGTGATCGTCAAACATGGAGCTTTGACGTCCGGCTTCCAGTTTTGCCAGTTTCTCAAAGCTGGTGGCTAAGCCTGCCGGATTGATCCCGCGTTTGCGCAACAAATCATACGAGTAATCATCCGCTTCGGATTCCTGACGCTGGGAGAACTGTGAGTTCACCAGTTTCTCGCCAAGATCGCCCAATTGCGACTGCGACAGGCTGCCGACAATGCCGCCAGCGGAGGCCGCCGCTGCACGCACGGCGTTCGTGCCCAGCGCAACCTGCATGCCTTTTTTCACGTGACCCAACGCGACGTGGCCCATTTCGTGGCCGATCACCGCTTCGACTTCGTTATCCGTCATCATATCCATCAGGCCGCTGTATACGCGGATACAGCCGTTCGCCATGGCAAAAGCATTTACATCTTTCGCCATATAGACTTTGTAGTTCACCGGCTGGCCGTTAATGTTATCGCCAAGCGCGGAGGCGATTTTGCCAAGACGCGTTGCATACTCGCTGCCAGCCGGGGCGATGGTAGCTTTGCTGTCCATATCATTACAGGCCTGATCGCTCAGCGCTTTTACCTGAGCATCGCTCAGGCTGTAGGCCTGAAAAGCCTCTGCGCCTGAGGAAAGCAGTCCGTTTGAGTCCATGTTCTGGCAGCCGGTCAATGCCGCTGCCATGCTCGTAGCAAGCAGTAAAGCGCGAATTTTCATTTTTTCTCTTCCGCACAAAGTCAGGATTATTCTAAAAAATGCGTCGTTTGCAGGTAAACCGACGCTCAGCATAAGTATAAAGAAAAGAACAATAAGCGGGCGAGAAGATTGCGCAACATGCGTGCATGATCCAGAGATTTCTGAAGCGGTAAAAGGATGCTCCATGTACATGACACGCGGCTTGGGTTACATTGTTGGCACTTTTTTCCGGCGTAGCCCAAAACGCGCTGTCGTCAAGTCGTTTAGGGCGTGGCCTTCATTATCCGATCTGGAGTCAAAATGTCCTCACGTAAAGAGCTTGCCAATGCTATTCGTGCGCTGAGCATGGACGCAGTACAGAAAGCCAAATCCGGTCACCCGGGTGCCCCGATGGGTATGGCTGACATTGCCGAAGTCCTGTGGCGTGATTTCCTGAACCACAACCCGACTAACCCGTCCTGGGCTGACCGTGACCGCTTCGTGCTGTCTAACGGCCACGGCTCCATGCTGATTTATAGCCTGCTGCACCTCACCGGTTATGACCTGCCGATGTCTGAGCTGCAGAATTTCCGTCAGTTGCATTCCAAAACACCGGGTCACCCGGAAGTGGGTTACACCGCAGGTGTTGAAACCACGACGGGTCCTCTGGGCCAGGGTATTGCGAACGCAGTCGGTATGGCTATCGCTGAAAAAACGCTGGCGGCGCAGTTTAACCGCCCAGGTCATGACATCGTTGATCACTTCACCTACGCTTTCATGGGCGACGGCTGCATGATGGAAGGTATCTCTCACGAGGTATGTTCTCTGGCCGGTACGCTGAAGCTGGGCAAACTGGTTGCGTTCTACGATGACAACGGCATCTCTATCGATGGTCACGTTGAAGGCTGGTTCACCGATGACACCGCTAAGCGTTTTGAAGCTTATGGCTGGCATGTGGTTCGTAGCGTTGATGGTCACGATGCTGATGCGATTAAACGCGCAGTCGAAGAAGCGCGCGCAGTGACCGACAAACCGTCTCTGCTGATGTGCAAAACCATTATCGGTTTCGGTTCTCCGAACAAAGCGGGTACCCATGACTCTCATGGTGCGCCGTTGGGCGATGCTGAAATCGCACTGACCCGCGAACAGCTGGGCTGGAAATACGCGCCGTTCGAAATCCCGTCTGAAATCTATGCTCAGTGGGATGCGAAAGAAGCAGGCCAGGCAAAAGAAGCTGCGTGGAATGAGAAGTTCGCTGCATATGCGAAAGCCTTCCCGCAGGAAGCGGCTGAATTCACCCGTCGTATGAAAGGTGACATGCCGGCTGATTTCGACGCGAAAGCGAACGAGTTCATTGCTAAGCTGCAGGCGAACCCATCCAAGATCGCCAGCCGTAAAGCGTCTCAGAACGCGATTGAAGCATTCGGTCCTCTGCTGCCGGAATTCCTTGGCGGCTCTGCTGACCTGGCACCTTCTAACCTGACTCTGTGGTCTGGTTCTAAAGCGATCAACGAAGATACCGCCGGTAACTACATCCATTACGGTGTGCGTGAATTCGGTATGACCGCTATCGCTAACGGTATATCCCTGCACGGTGGTTTCCTGCCGTATACCTCTACCTTCCTGATGTTTGTAGAATATGCCCGTAACGCGGTGCGTATGGCTGCGCTGATGAAACAGCGTCAGGTGATGGTCTACACCCACGACTCCATCGGTCTGGGCGAAGATGGCCCGACTCACCAGCCGGTAGAGCAGGTTGCGTCTCTGCGTGTGACGCCAAACATGAGCACATGGCGTCCGTGTGACCAGGTCGAATCCGCCGTGGCGTGGAAATACGGTGTTGAGCGTCAGGACGGCCCGACCGCGCTGATCCTCTCCCGTCAGAACCTGGCACAGCAGGAACGTACCGAAGAGCAACTGGCGAACATCGCTCGCGGCGGCTACGTGCTGAAAGATTGCGCTGGTCAGCCGGAACTGATCTTCATTGCGACCGGTTCTGAAGTTGAGCTGGCTGTGGCTGCGTGGGACAAACTGACAGCTGAAGGCGTGAAGGCGCGCGTGGTTTCCATGCCGTCCACCGACGCGTTCGACAAACAGGATGCCGCTTACCGTGAATCCGTACTGCCGAAAGCCGTTTCTGCACGCGTGGCAATCGAAGCGGGGATTGCTGACTACTGGTTCAAATACGTGGGCCTGAACGGCGCTATCGTCGGCATGACCACTTTTGGCGAGTCTGCTCCGGCTGAGCTGCTGTTTGAAGAGTTCGGTTTCACCGTAGACAACGTTGTCGCGAAAGCAAAAGAACTGCTGTAATTACGGTTACAGATGAAAACGGGTCGCTTAGGCGGCCCGTTTTTTTTGGACACTGATTGCGGCAGAAAAGTGTGTTAAGCATTTTATCTTTCATCTATTTTTCATTTAATATAAGTGTCCGGCTGAATCTATTATATTTTATCGATAAAAACTGACGTGAATGCACTGGTTTTTTGTGCGTTTTCATAAATTTGAAATACATTTCAAATTAAATGCATTCATTGCATTTATTATTTGAGTAGGTCTGTATTGAATTTTAATTATTCCGTCTTTTAAGTTCATTTTTATCAATGTCTTTATATTAAGGGAGTATGATGAATATTAAACACGTTAGCGCCGCTTTTCTCCTGTTATGCGCTGCAGCCGTGGAGGCTGCACCTCAAGTAATTGCACATCGAGGAGGGACCGGGGATGCGCCAGAAAATACCTTACCCGCTATTGAAAAAGCGTTGAATAACCATGCTGATGCCATCTGGATAACTGTCCAGCTAAGTAAGGATGGTGTGCCTGTGTTGTATCGTCCTTCCGATCTTAGCAGCCTGACAAATTTAAAAGGCAAGGTCTCTGAATTTACCGCCGAGCAGCTAGCGAAAGCCGATGCGGCCATTAATTTTGGTACCCCTGACTCCCCTTATCGTAATAAAAATATCGGTATTCCCACGTTGAAACAGGCGCTAACGCGCTGGCCAGATACGTTCTTCTATCTGGATATAAAATCCCCGGATGCAGTACCGGCCGATATTGCCAATGCAATCCACCGCGTTTTGAGCAGCAGCAAGGCGCTACAACGTACGCGTATCTATTCGACGGATTCACGCTTTTTAGCGGCGCTGCCTCCGGATGTGGCCCGTTTCGAAAGCCGGGATATAACGCGTACGTTACTGGCCAATGTTACCATGGGTCACCAGTGCGGAATTACTGCCGAAGATTCTCGGGAGCGCTGGTATGGCCTGGAGCTTCAGAGCCAGGTTGAGGTGGTTGAAAAATTCACGCTAGGAGAGGGGCGCTCTAAAGCAACAATGCGCTGGGATGATGAAGCGATGTCCTGCTTCCGTTCACAGCCGGGCGCACATATCATTCTACTTGGCATCAACGATGCCGAGAGCTACCAGCAGGCTGTGAAACTTGGAGCTGACGGCGTTCTCGTCAATTCTCCATTGATGATTGCCGGGTTGAAATAGCGGTTGTAGGCAATAAGCCATCCGGGGGGAACATTATTCCATCGGATGGCGAGCGTTATTATGACGCTGAGGCAGTTTTAATAGGTGTGTTGCGGTAAAAATGTGACGCAAGTCAGATAACTGCGTTCTGTCGCTGGACAATCATTCCTTTTATTCCGCGTTTCGCTTATTCTAGCTGAAGCGTTTCAGTCGATTAAATGTTCGACAATTAACCAATTAGTCGCAGTTTGCGACAGGTAAGGTTTCCCTGAGCGATTTGCTGCATTACTCTGTCTGCCACATCGTTTCTGAGAAATCCTTGCAGGAGACCTATGACCGTACGCGTAGCGATTAATGGTTTCGGTCGCATCGGACGCAACGTGGTTCGTGCTTTGTATGAATCCGGGCGTCGGGCGGAAATCACCGTGGTGGCAATCAACGAACTGGCGGATGCTGCAGGCATGGCGCATTTGTTGAAATATGACACCAGCCATGGGCGTTTTGCCTGGGATGTTCGTCAGGAACGTGACCAGCTCATCGTTGGTGATGACGCGATCCGCATTTTGCATGAGCGAACGCTTGACGCGCTGCCATGGCGTGAACTGGGTGTTGACGTTGTGCTGGATTGTACGGGCGTCTTCGGTAACCGCGAACACGGCGAGGCGCATATTGCCGCCGGTGCAAAAAAAGTGCTCTTTTCACATCCTGGCAGTCCCGACATCGACGCAACGGTTGTATTTGGCGTTAATCAGGATCAGCTGCGCGCTGAGCACCGAATTGTATCCAACGCCTCCTGCACCACGAATTGTATAATTCCCGTCATTAAATTGCTGGATGATGCTTACGGCATTGAGTCTGGTACCGTTACAACGATCCACTCTGCGATGCACGATCAGCAGGTGATTGATGCCTATCATCCTGACCTGCGTCGTACGCGAGCGGCCAGCCAGTCAATTATTCCGGTTGATACCAAACTGGCGGCGGGTATTACGCGAATTTTTCCGCAATTTAACGATCGTTTTGAAGCGATCGCGGTGCGTGTACCGACCATAAATGTGACGGCGATCGACTTAAGCGTGACGGTGAAAAAACCGGTAAAAGCCAGCGAAGTCAACCAGTTGCTGCAAAAAGCAGCACAAGGTGCATTTCATGGTATAGTTGACTATACGGAATTACCGTTGGTCTCTGTAGATTTTAACCATGACCCGCACAGCGCCATCGTTGATGGTACGCAAACGCGCGTGAGTGGTGCTCACCTGATCAAGACCCTGGTCTGGTGTGATAATGAATGGGGCTTTGCTAACCGTATGCTCGACACAACGTTAGCGATGGCTGCTATTGGTTTCAGGCTCGACGCTTGAGCGTCGACAAAACTTTAAGTATCAACGAGAGGATTCACCATGTCTGTAATTAAGATGACCGATCTGGATCTGGCTGGTAAACGCGTTTTTATCCGTGCCGACCTGAACGTACCAGTTAAAGAAGGGAAAGTAACCAGCGACGCGCGTATCCGTGCTTCCCTGCCGACCATCGAACTGGCCCTGAAGCAGGGTGCTAAAGTGATGGTAACTTCCCACCTGGGTCGTCCTACCGAAGGCGAGTACAACGAAGAATTCTCTCTGCTGCCGGTTGTTAACTACCTGAAAGACAAACTGTCTGCTCCGGTTCGCCTGGTAAAAGATTATCTGGACGGCGTTGAAGTCGCTGCCGGTGAGCTGGTGGTCCTGGAAAACGTTCGCTTCAACAAAGGCGAGAAGAAAGACGACGAAGCTCTGTCCAAAAAATATGCGGCGCTGTGCGACGTATTCGTCATGGATGCTTTCGGTACGGCTCACCGTGCGCAGGCTTCTACCCACGGTATCGGTAAATTCGCTGATGTAGCTTGCGCGGGTCCGCTGCTGGCTGCTGAGCTGGACGCGCTGGGCAAAGCGCTGAAAGAACCGGCTCGTCCGATGGTTGCTATCGTTGGTGGTTCTAAAGTTTCTACCAAACTGACCGTTCTGGACTCCCTGTCTAAAATCGCTGACCAGTTGATCGTTGGCGGCGGTATCGCGAACACCTTCGTTGCCGCTCAAGGCCACAACGTCGGTAAATCCCTGTACGAAGCCGACCTGGTTGACGAAGCTAAGCGTCTGCTGACCACTTGCGATATCCCGGTTCCGACCGACGTTCGCGTAGCGACTGAGTTCTCCGAAACTGCGCCGGCGACGCTGAAATCCGTTAGCGACGTGAAAGAAGACGAGCAGATCCTGGATATCGGCGACGCTTCTGCACAGCAGCTGGCTGAAATCCTGAAGAATGCGAAAACCATTCTGTGGAACGGCCCGGTTGGCGTGTTCGAATTCCCGAACTTCCGTAAAGGTACTGAAATCGTTGCTAACGCTATCGCAGACAGCGAAGCGTTCTCCATCGCGGGCGGCGGCGATACCCTGGCAGCAATCGACCTGTTCGGCATTGCTGACAAAATCTCCTACATCTCCACTGGCGGCGGCGCATTCCTCGAATTCGTGGAAGGCAAAGTTCTGCCAGCAGTAGCGATGCTCGAAGAGCGCGCTAAAAAGTAAGCATTTAATGGGCAGGGAAACCTGCCCAATTATTAGCGCGCTTTAGAGCGCGCGCCCTTTCCAAGGCCGAAGATACAGGACTCGCAACATGTCTAAAATTTTTGATTTCGTAAAACCAGGCGTAATCACTGGTGATGACGTACAGAAAGTTTTCCAGGTAGCTAAAGAAAACAACTTTGCTCTGCCAGCTGTTAACTGCGTTGGTACCGACTCCATCAACGCCGTACTGGAAACCGCTGCAAAAGTTAAAGCGCCGGTAATCGTACAGTTCTCCAACGGTGGTGCTTCTTTCATCGCGGGTAAAGGCGTGAAGTCCGACGTGCCTCAGGGCGCTGCAATCCTGGGTGCTATCTCTGGCGCGCATCACGTTCACCAGATGGCTGAACACTATGGTGTTCCGGTTATCCTGCACACTGACCACTGCGCGAAGAAACTGCTGCCGTGGATCGACGGTCTGCTGGACGCGGGTGAAAAACACTTCGCAGCAACCGGCAAACCGCTGTTCTCTTCTCACATGATCGACCTGTCTGAAGAGTCTCTGGAAGAGAACATCGAAATCTGCTCCAAATACCTGGCGCGCATGTCCAAAATGGGCATGACCCTGGAAATCGAACTGGGTTGCACCGGTGGCGAAGAAGACGGCGTGGACAACAGCCACATGGACGCTTCCGCACTGTACACCCAGCCGGAAGACGTTGATTATGCGTACACCGAGCTGAGCAAAATCAGCCCGCGTTTCACCATCGCCGCTTCCTTCGGTAACGTACACGGCGTTTACAAGCCGGGTAACGTGGTTCTGACCCCGACCATCCTGCGCGACTCTCAGGACTATGTTTCTAAGAAACATAACCTGCCGCACAACAGCCTGAACTTCGTCTTCCACGGCGGTTCCGGTTCTACTGCTCAGGAAATCAAAGACTCCGTAAGCTACGGCGTAGTGAAAATGAACATCGATACCGATACCCAATGGGCGACCTGGGAAGGTGTTCTGAACTACTACAAAGCAAACGAAGCTTACCTGCAGGGCCAGCTGGGTAACCCGAAAGGCGAAGATCAGCCGAACAAGAAATACTACGATCCGCGCGTTTGGCTGCGTGCTGGTCAGACAAGCATGATCACCCGTCTGGAACAGGCTTTCAAAGAACTGAACGCGGTTGACGTTCTGTAATTTACGCCGTTCTACGTGACATGAGGCCCGCCAATGCGGGCCTTTTTTATTGCCATTTCAACAGGCTGCCGGCAGAGATTTCTGTGATCTGTTTGGCAAAAATTAGGTTTATTGTTTACTCTTGTCAGATTGCCAGCCCCGGCGGGGCGGCTTTATTTTTTCCCATTTGGGTAAGCAAAAAAGGAATAGTGAATGGAAGATTTGAATGTTGTCGACAGCATAAACGGGGCGGGCACCTGGCTGGTCCGCAATCAGGAACTGCTGTTGAGCTATGCCGTCAACATCGTTGCGGCCATCGCCATTGTTATCATCGGTATGATTGTGGCGCGTATCGTATCAAACACCGTTAATCGTCTGATGGTGTCGCGGAAAATTGATGCAACGGTTGCCGATTTTCTCTCCGCACTGGTGCGCTACGGTATTATCGCGTTCACGCTGATTGCCGCGCTGGGCCGCGTTGGGGTGCAAACCGCCTCCGTGATCGCCGTTCTCGGTGCCGCAGGTTTAGCCGTGGGTCTGGCGCTGCAAGGTTCTCTGTCCAACCTTGCCGCAGGCGTGCTGTTGGTGATGTTCCGTCCGTTCCGCGCGGGTGAGTATGTAGACCTCGGCGGCGTAGCGGGAACCGTACTTAACGTGCAGATTTTCTCTACCACCATGCGTACCGTAGACGGTAAGATTGTGGTGATCCCGAACGGTAAAATCATTGCCGGGAACATCATTAACTTCTCTCGCGAACCGGTTCGTCGTAACGAATTCATTATCGGCGTGGCCTACGATTCCGATATCGATCAGGTGAAGAAAATCCTCACCGATATCATCCAATCCGACGAGCGCATCCTTAAAGATCGTGAAATGACGGTGCGCCTGAATGAACTGGGCGCTTCTTCGATTAATTTCGTTGTACGCGTCTGGAGCAACAGCAGCGATCTGCAAAGCGTCTATTGGGACGTACTGGAGCGTATTAAGCGCGAGTTTGACGCCAACGGCATCAGCTTCCCGTATCCGCAGATGGATGTGAACTTCAAGCGTGTGAAAGAGAACGCGGCAGAGTAATCTTTTTCTGCACCACGGTGCCGGATGGCGCTTCGCTTATCCGGCCTGGTCAGATTTCTATACTGTAGGCCGGAGAAGGCGTTAGCTGCTATCCGGCAAAATATCTTCTCATTAATTTCTCTAATCTACGATTAATATTATCAATTTCCGCTAATGATTCTCCCGCGCTATAGTCTGCTCCTAAGAGAAATAGTTCGGGATGAGTAACGTGTTATCTTATTATTTTCAAGGGCTTGCGCTTGGCGCGGCCATGATACTACCGCTTGGTCCGCAAAACGCCTTTGTAATGAATCAGGGCATTCGTCGCCAGTATCACATCATGATTGCATTACTCTGTGCCATCAGCGATCTGGTGCTGATTTGCGCGGGGATTTTTGGCGGTAGCGCCTTGCTGATGCAGTCACCGTGGCTGATGGCGCTGGTCACCTGGGGGGGAGTGGCGTTTCTACTCTGGTACGGTTTCGGTGCGTTAAAAACGGCGATGAGCAGTAATCTGGAACTGGCCAGTGCTGAAGTAATGAAGCAGGGGCGCTGGAAAATCATCGCCACTATGCTGGCGGTGACCTGGCTTAACCCACACGTTTATCTGGATACCTTTGTGGTGTTGGGGAGTCTCGGAGGCCAACTGGACGTTGAACCTAAGCGCTGGTTTGCGCTGGGTACCGTCAGCGCCTCGTTCCTGTGGTTCTTTGGTCTGGCATTGCTGGCGGCCTGGCTGGCGCCGCGTCTGCGCACTGCTAAAGCACAGCGCATCATCAATATCTTAGTAGGATTAGTGATGTGGTTTATCGCTTTTCAGCTGGCAAAAGAAGGTGTTACGCATGTTCATGCGCTGTTCAACTAAGTGTTGTCTGATGGACAACGCAGCGAGATCGGCTAAGCTTGCCTGCATGTGCCCTGAGTTTCGGGGTAATTAATGAAACATGGAGGAACGACCGTGAAGTTCAAAATAATGGCCCTGGCGGCATTAGTCGGATTCAGCGCACTATCGGTACAGGCAAATGAGTTGCCAAACGGACCGCACATCGTGACTTCCGGAACGGCAAGCGTGGATGCAACGCCTGATATCGCCACCCTGGCGATTGAAGTCAATGTTGCTGCGAAGGATGCGGCTTCAGCGAAGAAGCAAGCCGATGAGCGCGTGGCGCAATACCTGTCCTTCCTTGAGCAGAATCAGATAGCGAAGAAAGACATTAGCGCTGCCAACCTGCGCACGCAGCCGGACTACGATTACCAGAACGGCAAAAGCATCCTCAAAGGTTATCGTGCGGTGCGTACCGTTGAAGTGACGCTGCGTCAGCTGGACAAACTCAACGCTCTGCTTGATGGCGCGCTAAAGGCTGGTCTGAATGAGATCCGTTCGGTATCGCTTGGCGTCGCCCAACCGGATGCCTACAAAGATAAGGCGCGTAAAGCGGCAATTGATGATGCAATTCATCAGGCTGAACAGCTGGCGGCGGGCTTTAACAGCAAACTGGGACCCGTTTATAGTGTGCGCTACCACGTGTCCAATTATCAGCCGAGCCCGATGGTACGGATGATGAAAGCAGATGCAGCGCCTGCGGCATCTGCTCAGGAAACCTACGAACAGCCGGTTATTCAGTTTGACGATCAGGTTGATGTGGTCTTCCAGATCGAACCGACGGCGGGGCAGCCGGCAGCAACACCTGCCAAAACCCAGTAATCTTTTCAAACCCGGCCTTCCAGCCGGGTTTTTTCTGTGAGCAACTGTAAAAATGAGATCTCACATCCAGTCTTTTTTTTCGCCGTAATGAGGATAGGCCATAGCGATTTTTAAGGGGACGCTATGGATATTTTTATCTCGAAAAAGATGCGTAATTTCATTCTGCTGGCGCAAACCAATAACATCGCCAGAGCGGCAGAAAAAATCCATATGACCGCATCGCCTTTCGGTAAAAGCATTGCCGCACTGGAAGATCAAATCGGCTATACGCTGTTTACCCGCAAAGATAACAACATCAGCCTGAATAAAGCCGGGCAGGAGCTCTATCAGAAACTGTTCCCTGTTTATCAGCGTCTCTCTGCTATTGATAACGAAATCCATAACGCCTCTCGCCGCTCGCGAGAAATCGTCATCGGCATCGACAATACCTATCCAACGATTATTTTCGACCAGTTGATTAGCCTTGGCGACAAGTACGATGGCGTGACGGCTCAGGCCATTGAATTCAGCGAGAATGGGGTGATCGATAACCTGTTCGATCGGAAACTGGATTTTATTATCTCACCGCAGCACGTTTCCCCTCGCGTGCAGGAACTGGAAAATCTGGCGATTAGCGAGTTGTCTCCGCTGCGTCTGGGGTTTCTCGTTTCCCGGCGCTACGAAGAAAAACAGCCGCATGAGCTGCTACGTGAGCTGCCATGGCTGCAAATGCGCTTCCAGAATCGCGCCAACTTTGAGGCGATGCTCGATGCTTACATGCGGCCCTGCGGAATTCATCCGACGATTATCTACCGCCCGTACAGCTTTATGGCCAAGATTAGCGCGGTGGAGCGTGGGCAGTTTTTGACGGTGATCCCCCATTTTGCCTGGCGGCTGGTTAACCCCTCGACGTTGAAATATTTTGATGCGCCCGGCAGCCCTATGTATATGCAGGAATTTCTCTATTCGCTGAAAAACCATCGTTATACCGCCACGATGCTTCAGCATATTGCTGAAGATCGTGAGGGTACGGCAAGTTAAACGAGCATCGATCCGGTTTCGATCAGGTTACGATGCAGATCGAACGCATGACTGAGATCGTGATGGATATGCCCGCCGGGCGCTCGTTCCAGATAACGGTGCAGGTAGTCCCGATACAGAGGATGCGCACAGTTATCGATAATCGTGTGCGCCCGCTGCATCGGAGATAACCCACGCAGATCGGCAATTCCCTGTTCGGTAACGATCACTTTGACGCTATGTTCGCTGTGATCGACATGGCTGCACATCGGTACGATGGTGGAGATTTTCCCGCCTTTGGCAATCGACGGCGCCATAAAGATCGACAGGTAGGCGTTGCGCTCGAAATCGCCGCTGCCGCCAATGCCATTCATCAGGTTCACACCTGCTACGTGTGTGGAATTAGCATGACCGTAGATGTCAAACTCCAGACCGACATTGAGCGCAATGACGCCCAGCCGACGAATGATTTCCGGGTTATTGGAAATCTCCTGCGGGCGCAGCACAATCCGGCTGGCGAAGAAGTCCATGTTGTCATAAATCTTCTGCAGCGATGGGGCTGAAATGGTCAAACTGGAGGCGCTGGCGCCGGTTATCTTGCCCGTTTCCAGCAGATGCACCACAGATTCTTGCAACACCTCGGAATACATCATAAAGGGTGGAATATCCGGGTTCTCGCCCAATCGCGCCATTACCGCGTTGTTGATATTGCCCACGCCGCTTTGTAAGGGCAGGAATTCCGCTGGGATGCGTTTGTGCGCCATTTCCGCCAGCAGAAATGTCACCACGTTATCGGCAATTTGCTGGCTGACCGGGTTGCTTTTATCCGCGGCATTTCCGGCATCGGGTAGTTCGGTATCCACGACCGCGATAATTTTTTTCGGGTCTATCTGCACACACTGGCTGCCCACGCGATCCATGGTGTGAAAAATCGGTACGCTGTTTCGCCGCGGCGGCGCGCCAGGTATCACAATGTCGGCAAACTCCGCCACGCGCGGGTTATGGTAATGATTCAGTTCGATAATCACCTTTTTCGCCCGCAGCAGCCAGGTCGGCGCGTTGCCGATGCCGCTGGAAAGCCAAATCCGACCATCTGGCGCAATGGCGGAGGCTTCAATGACGGCAACATCGATCTCGCCAAAAAAGCCATAATTGACCATTTGCGCCACTTCGCTCAAATGGAGATCGACAAACCTCACCTGACCCTGATTAATTTTCTCGCGCAGGCCCGATGATGTTTGATAGGGAGCCCGCCAGGAAACGGCATCCGCCGCGGATAACGCATCATCAGCGGCAGCGCCAATTGAAGCTCCTGTCAGCAGGCGGATTTGAAAAGGTTGCCCGACCTGATGCCGTTCGCAGGCGAGTTGAGCAATTGCGTTAGGTAATGCTTTTGGCGAACCCGCAGGGGTAAAGCCGCTGAATGCCACCATATCGTCGTGCTGGATAATTTCTGCCGCTTCTTCGGCACTCATCCGTTTCATGGCCGTCTCCTTCCTCGGGCGTGATTAATGGCCGACAAAATTGGGTTTACGTTTTTCCATAAACGCGTTCATCCCTTCCTGATAATCCTCGCTGTCGTACACCGCGCGGCGCATGCCCTGAATACGCTCAAATTCGTCTGAGTTCATGGTGTGCGCTTCGCCCAGCACGCGCAGTTCTTCTTTAATGACGGCGATGGCCAGCGGCGCTTTCTCCGAGATGTGGTGCGCCATTTGCAGAGTGAAATCCTCCAGTTCGTCGACAGGAACCACATGGTTGAGGATCCCGACGGCCATCGCACGCTGAGCGGTAATCGGCGAGGCGGTAAAGATCAGCTCTTTCACGATGTGGAATCCAGCATCGCGGGTCAGGTTGTGGATGCCGACCAGGTTATACGGTACCCCGAGGTTGACCGGTGTCATCGAGAAGGTAGAGGTTTCAGCGGCGATGATGAGATCGGAACTCATGATCATCTCAAACGCGCCGCCCCAGACGCTGCCTTCGACCATGGAGATCACTGGTTTTGGATATTTTTGGATCATGCGGGTGATCTGGCGCAGCGGATCGTCATAGGAGAGCGGATCGCGACGTCCGGAGGGGAGTTCATGAATATCATGTCCGGCAGAGAACACTTTGGCCCCGCTCGGGGCGCGCAGAATGATGCAGCGAATTTCCGGACGATTAAGATCGCTCAGCGCCTGCATCAGATCGTCGATAAACACTTTGCTCAGCGCATTGAGCTTGCGGGCGTAATTGAACTCAATGACCGCGACTTTCTGGATGATGACTACGTTGACGTATTGATAAGACATAATGTTCTCTTCATTCAAAGTAATGATGCTGGATAAATTCACTAATGTGACGCAGACCGGTACGCGGCGAAAGGTCGTTATTTTTGACGGCCTGCAGCGTCTGCTGGAAATAACGGTCGAAATCAGTCCGGGTAAACAGCAGATGCAAAGCTTCTTCTTCAGCCTGCTTGTGTAACCAGTCCACCGCTTGCTGCTGGCGGACTTTTTCCAGTCGACCGCTGACGGTAAGGCACGTTTTAAAGTCAGTTATCGCCTGCCAAATCTCCTCGATGCCACGTTTTTCCAGAGCGCTACAGGCCAGAACCTGCGGCTGCCACTCGTCATACTTGCGGCGCAGAATATGCAGGGCGGATTCGTACATATGGCGGGCGATGGCAACCTGGTTACGGTTATCACCGTCGTCCTTGTTGATGACGACCAGATCCGCCATCTCCATCAGGCCCTTTTTGATGCCCTGCAAATCGTCGCCACCGCCGGCAATTTGCAGTGAGATAAAGCAATCCACCATGCCGGCGACTTCAGTTTCTGACTGCCCGACGCCGACGGTTTCCACAATCACCACGTCAAAGCCCGCCGCCTCGCACAACAGCATTAATTCACGGGCACGCTGGCTGGCGCCGCCTAAATGACCGCTGGAAGGAACCGGGCGAATAAATGCCGATTCTGCGCGGGACAGTTCCGTCATCCGGGTTTTATCGCCAAGAATGCTGCCGCCGCTAACGGGACTACTGGGATCGACCGCAATCACTGCCACCCGTAATCCCCGACGGATCAACAGCATACCGAACGCCTCCAGAAAGGTGCTTTTGCCCGCGCCCGGCGTGCCAGTGATGCCCAGACGCAGCGCGTTACCGGTGAACGGCATTATCGCGTCCAGCAATTGCGTACTCAGTGGCTGGTGGCGCGGGTGGCTGCTCTCAACCAGCGTCATCGCCTGGGCAAGCGTGGCCCGTTCACCGCGCCGCAAGCGTCGGACGGCATCGTCAAGCGTGGCGGCGTTAATCATGATGCTGGCTGATCCGGGTCAATACATCGCGGACGCTGTCGAGCATTGGCGTGCCGGGGCCATAAATGGCTGCCACGCCATGCTCGTACAGGAAGGCGTAGTCCTGTGGTGGTATTACACCGCCTGCCACCACGCAGATATCTGCGCGTCCCCAGCCTTTGAGCGCCGTGACCAGTTCAGGGATCAGCGTCTTATGCCCTGCAGCCAGTGACGATGCGCCTATGACATGTACATCGTTTTCTACCGCCAGACGGGCGATCTCTTCTGGCGTGGAGAACATCGGACTGAGATCGACGTCGAAGCCGAGATCGGAGTAGGCGCTGGCGATCACTTTCGCGCCGCGATCGTGACCATCCTGGCCCATCTTGGCGATCAGGATCCGAGGTCGGCGACCATTTTCCGCGAGGAACTGTTCGGTTTGCGCAACAATGGCGTCGAACTCATTGGCGGATTTGTCGGACTGGTGATAGCTTTGCGCAATCACGCCGGTGACGCACTGGCTGGGAACCAGATAGCGGTCAAAAGCGGCTTCCAGCGCGTCGGAGATCTCACCGAGCGTGGCGCGAACGCGGGCGGCGTTAACGGCGGCGGTCAGCAGATTTTCATTATGCTGCGCGGCGTGGGTCAGCGCCGTTAGCGCGGCGTTGACGGCATCATTGTCGCGAGTGGCGCGGATATGCTGTAGTGAAGCAATCTGTTCGTTGCGCACTTTCACGTTGTCGATTTCCAGTACCGACGTTTCGTCTTCTTTATCCAGCTTGTACTTGTTCACGCCAACGATGACGCGTTTGCCCTGGTCTATCAGCGACTGCTCGCGCGCCGAAGCTTCTTCGATCATCCGTTTGGGGAGTCCAGCTTCAATCGCCTTCGCCATGCCGCCCGCTTCATCAATTTGTTTAATGATCGTGCGCGCCTGCTTCACGATTTGATCGGTCAATGATTCGACGTAGTACGATCCGGCCAGCGGATCG
>NZ_JAHLQZ010000169.1:0-8772 GCF_018919505.1 Citrobacter sp. S55_ASV_140 | reverse complement strand
TCCATATCCAGGTGGTTAGTTGGTTCGTCCATTACCAGAATATTCGGTTTCTGCATCATCAGCTTACCGAACAGCATGCGCCCTTTTTCACCACCAGAGAGCACTTTTGCAGGCTTCTTGATATCGTCCTGGCTGAACAGCAGACGACCGAGGAAGCTGCGCACAACCTGTTCATCATCGCCTTCTTGTTTCCACTGGCTCATCCACTCGAATACGGTCAGATCGTTTTCGAACTCATATTCATGATCCTGCGCGTAGTAACCAACTTGCGCGTTTTCGGACCACTTCACGGTACCGTTATCCGGCTGCAAATCACCGACCAGCGTTTTCAGCATAGTGGATTTACCCACGCCGTTGGCGCCCAGAATGGCAATCTTCTCACCCACCTCGAGCAGCAGATTGAAGTTTTTAAACAGCGGGCCTTCATCAAAACCTTTAGTAAGCGCTTCCACTTCCAGCGCGTTACGGAACAGTTTCTTATCCTGCTCGAAGCGAATGAACGGGTTCTGACGGCTGGAAGCTTTAACTTCTTCCAGTTTAATTTTATCGATCTGACGGGCGCGGGAAGTCGCCTGACGAGATTTTGAGGCGTTGGCGCTAAAGCGGCTGACGAAAGATTGCAGGTCAGCAATCTGCGCTTTCTTCTTGGCATTATCGGCCAGCAGACGTTCACGCGCCTGGGTGGCCGCCGTCATGTATTCGTCGTAGTTCCCCGGATAAACACGCAGTTCGCCGTAGTCCAGATCCGCCATGTGCGTGCAGACCATGTTCAGGAAGTGACGGTCATGCGAAATGATGATCATGGTGCTGTCACGTTCGTTCAGCGTCTGCTCCAGCCAGCGGATGGTGTCGATATCCAGGTTGTTCGTTGGTTCGTCGAGCAGCAGAATATCCGGGTTAGAGAACAGCGCCTGCGCCAGAAGCACACGCAGCTTCCAGCCGGGTGCGACTTCGCTCATCGGGCCGTAATGTTGTTCTACCGGAATACCCACGCCCAGCAGCAGTTCGCCCGCACGCGCTTCAGCAGAATAACCGTCCATTTCACCGTACTGAACTTCGAGGTCAGCCACTTTATAGCCGTCTTCTTCACTCATTTCGGCCAGCGCGTATATACGATCGCGCTCCTGCTTCACTGCCCACAGTTCAGCATGCCCCATGATCACGGTGTCAAGCACGGTGAACTCTTCAAAGGCGAACTGATCCTGACGCAGCTTACCGATGCGCTCATTCGGATCGAGGGAAACGTTACCCAGCGTCGGTTCGAGATCACCGCCGAGAATTTTCATAAAAGTGGATTTACCGCTACCGTTCGCGCCAATCAGGCCGTAACGGTTGCCGCCGCCAAATTTGACGGAAATATTTTCAAACAGCGGCTTACTGCCAAACTGCATGGTGACGTTGCTGGAAACTAACACTGGCGTATCCTGAAAGAGAAAGAAATATGTGACAAACCGCTTATTATGCCATAAGTCTACGATAAGATCGCCCCTTCATGCTGAAGGGGGAAAGTGAAAGCAAAAGGAAAAAAATGTGATTTAGTACACATCCGAATTCCTTGTTGCTCAGATTGCACATATAATGCGTGCCCAACACTACATAAATCTCAACCCACTCGCCTGCCTGGCACTGAATCTCGCATACATGAAGATGAATATGAAATTGACAACGCTTTTCGCGGCGGCACTTGCGGTAGTTGGTTTTTGCAACACTGCCTCAGCCGTCACGTACCCGCTGCCTACCGATGGTAGCCGTTTGATTGGCCAAAACCAGGTCATCACCATTCCTGAAGGCAATACCCAACCGCTGGAGTATTTTGCGGCAGAATATCAGATGGGTCTGTCTAACATGCTGGAAGCGAACCCTGGCGTGGATACTTTCCTGCCGAAGGGCGGCACCGTACTGAACATTCCTCAGCAGTTGATCCTGCCGGATACCGTGCATGAAGGTATTGTTATCAACAGCGCTGAAATGCGTCTGTACTACTACCCGAAAGGCACCAACACCGTTATCGTTCTGCCGATCGGTATCGGCCAGTTAGGCAAAGACACGCCAATCAACTGGACCACCAAAGTAGAACGTAAGAAAGCGGGCCCAACCTGGACGCCAACGGCGAAAATGCATGCGGAATACCGCGCTGCGGGCGAACCGCTGCCAGCCGTGGTTCCGGCAGGCCCGGATAACCCGATGGGGCTGTACGCACTGTATATCGGCCGTCTGTATGCTATTCACGGCACCAATGCTAACTTCGGCGTTGGTTTACGTGTCAGCCACGGTTGTGTCCGTCTGCGTAACGACGACATCAAATTCCTGTTTGAAAATGTGCCGGTCGGCACTCGCGTACAGTTTATCGATGAGCCGGTGAAAGCCACTACCGAACCAGACGGCAGCCGCTACATCGAGGTACACAACCCGCTGTCCACCACGGAAGCACAGTTTGAAGGCGGGGAAATCGTACCGATTACGCTGAACAAGAGCATTACCAGCGTCACCGGTCAGTCTGATGTCGATCAGTCCGTCGTTGAGCAGGCGGTACAGAACCGTTCTGGTATGCCGGTTCGTCTGAACTAATCTGCTATACATGCCCGATGGCGCTACGCTTATCGGGCCTACCAACGCAGTAGGCCGGATCAGGCGCCAGCCGCCATCCGGCACACCATATCAATTACATCATCTGCAGCAAAACATACCCTACCAGCGCCGCCCATATCAGCATCGGCAACGAATACCAATGAAAACGCCACCAGATCCGTCGATCGTTTGCCATGCGTAAAGCGATAAGATTCGCCAGCGATCCCGGCAGCAGCCCGAAGCCACCCACATTAACCGCCCAGGCCAGCAGCAGCGTCGGCGGAACGTAGTTCAGCAACAAAATCGTACTGGGAACATTACTGATAAACTGCGACAGGCCAATGGCCGTCAACCAGAGACCCGGCGCTGAGAGCGTGCCAATCTTGTGGGTTATCCCCTGCAATGCCGGTAGCTGCGTCAGCAAATACACATCAATAAACATCGCCATAAATACCAGCAGCAGCGTCCAGTCCACGCAGAGGATGACGCGACGCGCCAGAACCATGAACCCCGCCGCCACAATCGCCAGACCCCACAGCTCTTGTTTTAACTCCAGCGCCGTAAGAAAGATGATATACAGCGCCAGACAGCTCCACACCAGGCGTGGTTGCCAGTCTGGCGCGCGCGTCCCGGTATGATAGTGCAATGCTTTGTTCGGGAAACTGAACCAGCACAGCACCACCAGCGTCAGCATCATGGCACCCGCGAGCGGCGCCATTTGCCACGTAAACGCGGTAAATGACAACCCGGAGCGCCCCCACATCAGGATATTTTGCGGATTGCCGATTGGCGTCAGCAACGATCCGGCGTTTACCGCCAGCGCCTCAAAGATAATCAGGCGATTCACCGGAATGGCGCACAATTTTTTCAGGGTGATGGTCAGCGGGACAACAATAAACAATGCCACATCGTTGGTCAGAAACGTCGACAGCAGCGCCGCCGCCAGCACCATAAATATCGCCAATTGGCGTTCAGTGTGAAAGCGGCGGGTCATCTTGCGCCCTAACACATCGAAGTAACCGCTTAATTCAACGCCTTTGGTCAGTAACATCAGGCCGCTAAGCGTAATAATGGTGTGCCAGTCAATCGCTCCAGGCCAGGAACGGGGCGTAAATGGCGTGAACACGCTCAGTACAACCCCGACGATGATTAACAGTTGGAAAAAACGATCGCGCTGCAAGGCGCGTAGTAAAGGAAAACTCATTCAGAGCCAGATCCTTGCTGTTGCGTAAAACGGCTAAAAGCCTCCAGCGTTTCCTTACTGACGTGGTGCTCCATTCCCTCTGCGTCACGGCGGGCAATTTCCGGGCTGATACCTAACATCAACAGGAAATTTTCCACAATCTGATGACGCTCCCGGCTCTCCTGGGCCAGACGTTCGCCTTCTGCGGTTAAAAACACACCGCGCCAGGGGATCATTTCAATCAACCCGACGGAAGCAAGGCGCTTCAACATTTTGGCAACCGTCGGCTGGGAAACCCCGAGTCGGGCAGCCATGTCCACCTGGCGCGCTTCACCCACCTCAATAATGAGATCGGAAATCAGCTCTACGTAGTCATCAATCAGCTCGCGGCGATGCGCCTCCCGGACCTGACGAAATCCTTCAACGTGTTCTTCGACATTCACCAATTGCGTCACTTTTTTTGTTGTTGGCGTACCTGCGCGACGACTCATTCTGCTTCCTCGTTACTGTGACGCGTTAACGGCATCTGATTAGAGAGCGCTCATTGTAAACCAGAGTTGCGTGGGCACAAAAAATTAACGTTTTAGCAATAGCTATATAATATAGCCTGTGCTATATCTGTATATAATAAAGACATCCCTCAAGGACTGATGGGATCGTGAAGTCAGGAGGTTTATATGAATGAATTTAAGAGGTGTATACGCGTGTTTAGCCATTCTCCCTTTAAAGTACGGTTGATGCTGATCTCTATGCTGTGTGACATGATCAACAGCAAACCAGAGCAGGATAAACCTTCAGAAAAATAATGCGGCGTCGCGGTACGCCGCTTCCTTTCCCTGCTGTCATCCGGGTACAGTAGTGTTTTTCGTCCCAATAACCCTGCTTTTTGTCAGTTTTGCCACCTCTCTCGCAAAACAATTTCCTTGTAGTAGTTGACCTTCTCTCATGCACACTCTATCTTTTCGCAGCCCTGCGTATATTGCGGCTCGCGGATGCGGACCCTATCCCTCTTCTCGCTCTCTCAGGCAGGCAATGACCCTTAACGCCAGGGTAAGCACATGGCGTTTTTGCATTAGTGGCGTATGAATTTAACCCTCAAAGATTCAATCATTGCTCGTAGCCGGGCCGTTAGTCCGTGGACTGGCCTCTATTTCTTACAGTCTATGCTGATCAACCTGGCGTTGGGCTATCCGCTTAGCTTGCTCTACAGCGTTGCTTTCACCTGTATATTAATACTGCTGTGGCGCAGCGCGCCGCGCGCGCAGAAAGTGCTGATCGGCATTTGCTCACTTATTGCGGCAATGTACTTTCCGTTTGGTCAGGCTTACGGTTCGCCTAACTTCAATACGTTGCTGGCGCTGCATTCAACCAATATGGAAGAGTCCACCGAGATCCTGACCATCTTCCCCTGGTACAATTATCTGGTTGGGGTATTTATTTTTGCCCTCGGCGTTATCGCCGTACGCCGTAAAAAAGAAGCGCAGAAGCGCAGTTGGAATAAGTACGACAGTCTGTGTTTGTTGTTTAGCGTCATCGCGTTTTTTGTTACCCCGGTACAAAATCTGGCCTGGGGCGGCGTGTTCAAGCTTAAGGACACCGGTTATCCGGTTTTCCGCTTTGCCAAAGACGTGATCGTCAATAATAACGAAGTGCTCGATGAACAGGAGCGCATGGCGAAGCTGTCGAGTGTGAAAGACAGCTGGACAGTAACCGCCGTGAAGCCAAAGTATCATACCTATGTCGTGGTCATTGGTGAAAGCGCCCGCCGCGATGCATTAGGCGCGTTTGGCGGTCACTGGGATAACACCCCGTTTGCCAGTTCCGTTAACGGCTATCTGTTCGCAGATTACATTGCCGCAAGCGGTTCAACGCAAAAATCGCTTGGCTTAACGCTTAATCGGGTCGTTGATAATAAGCCGCAGTTCCAGGATAACTTTGTCACTCTGGCCAACCGCGCGGGATTCCAGACGTGGTGGTTTTCCAATCAGGGGCAGATTGGTGAATACGATACGGCTATCGCCAGTATCGCAAAACGAGCTGATGAAGTGCACTTCCTCAAAAATGGTGATTTCGAAGCGGATAAAAATACCCGTGACGAAGAACTGTTAAAGATGACCGCCCAGGTGCTGACAACCGAGCGCACTCAGCCGCAGCTCATCGTGCTGCATTTAATGGGTTCACATCCCCAGGCCTGCGACCGTACGCAAGGAAAATACGAGACCTTCGTTCAGTCAAAAGAGACATCTTGTTATCTGTACACCATGACGCAGACGGATGACCTGCTGCGCCAGCTTTACGAGCAATTACGTAACAGCGGCAATAGCTTCTCGATGGTCTATTTCTCCGATCATGGCCTCGCCTTTAAAGAGCGGGGAAAAGAGGTGCAGTACCTGGCGCATGACGATCGGTTCCAGCAGAATTTCCAGGTGCCTTTTATGGTGCTGTCGAGCGATGATAAAGCGCATCGGGTGATCAAAGCCCGTCGCTCTGCCAATGATTTCCTCAGCTTTTTCTCTCAATGGACGGGGATCAGCGCGAAGGAAATTACCAACAGCTACCGTTTTATCTCAGAGAAGAAAGCCGGACCGGTGTATATCACCAACTTCAAACTGCAGAAGGTGGATTACAACCATCTGGGTACCGATATCTTTGAGACCAAATCTCGTTAATCTCTAAATTACACGCAAAAAAAATCCGCCTCAAAAGGCGGATTTTTTATATCACCGAAGTGATTAGAAGCGGTAACCCACGCCAGCGATCCAGGTGCCAACGTCAACGCTACGAATACGGCTCTGCTCATAGGAGAAGTCCAGAGCAACGTTTTCGATCGGGTTGAACTGCAGACCAGCACCGTAAGAGAAACCGTAGTCGCTGGTGGTGTGGTTGTCAGCCGGAGATGCTGCGTTCTGGAATTTACCGTAACCAACCCCCACTACACCGTAGATGCTTGCCCAGTCGTTCAGACGGTAAGCCGGACCCGCAGTGATGCCGTAGTACTGGGTTTTGTTGTAGTCGCCAGAAGCATCGGTACGGTCTTTTTCAGTGTAAGTGAAGGAACCGATTACACCCAGCGGGTTATTGTCCTGCTCGTAGCGATACTTCAGGTTGAAACCGTTCATTTTGTTCGCTGCGCCCTGAGCATCACTCTGAGCGTAACCACCAGTAACGGTAGAAGTAGCAGCTACAGCAGTACCTGCGGAGAAAGCCAGAACAGCGGCCAGTGCTGAAAGACATGCAATTTTTTTCATAACCACCTCAAATGTGCTTCAAGTAAATCCTAAGTTTTAAATATAACAAAAATTGATGGGAAACTCTTTGCGATTCGCGGTGTCTAACGGGCTCTTTCATGTAACAAAACATTTCACAAGCCAGCTATACCTTTCAATTTACACCACTTTTTTAATCTAATGAGCCATTATTGCGCGCACAATACGACACATTCATCCAGATAATTCCTAATCACGCAGATTATTAATCCACCAATTTCGTACCATTGTACGGATCTGAAGAATTTTTTTTTCAACCAATACTCAACCAGTTGAGTGTATTTCCATTACACTCGCTGTTTTACTTTTCTATACATTTTGCCATCCGCGTCGTAACGCCGCGCAGATGAAGAGATGTAACCATCATTTGTCAGGAGAAAGGATGCCGGGGTCGTTACGAAAAGCGCCAGTTTGGTTACCTATTTTAGTTTTGCTTATTGCTATGTCCTCCATTCAAAGCGGAGCATCTCTGGCAAAATCGCTGTTCCCTCTCGTCGGTGCGCCTGGCGTTACCGCGCTGCGCCTCGCACTGGGCACACTCATCCTTATCGCCTTCTTTAAACCCTGGCGTTTACGTTTTGCCAAAGAACAGCGCCTGCCGCTGCTGTTTTATGGTCTGTCCCTTGGCGGGATGAACTACCTCTTTTATCTGTCTATTCAGACTGTCCCGCTGGGAATTGCCGTGGCGCTGGAGTTTACCGGCCCGCTTGCAGTGGCGCTGTTTTCATCCCGACGCCCTGTAGATTTTATTTGGGTCGCGCTGGCCGTTCTTGGGCTTTGGTTCCTGTTACCGCTTGGCCAGGACGTTTCTCATGTGGATTTAACCGGCGCAGCGCTGGCGCTGGGAGCTGGCGCCTGTTGGGCCGTTTATATTCTCACCGGGCAGCGTGCCGGCGCGGAACACGGTCCGGCAACCGTAGCGGTGGGTTCATTAATCGCCGCGCTGATTTTTGTTCCCATTGGCGCAATTCAGGCCGGCGATGCCCTGTGGCACTGGTCAATACTGCCGTTGGGCCTGGCCGTGGCCGTACTCTCCACCGCGCTCCCCTACTCATTAGAGATGATCGCACTAACGCGATTGCCAACGCGGACTTTTGGTACGTTAATGAGCATGGAACCCGCGCTGGCTGCGGTTTCGGGAATGATCTTCCTCGGTGAAACGCTAACGCTTATCCAGACGCTGGCCCTGGGGGCGATTATTGCCGCATCAATGGGTTCTACACTCACTATTCGCAAAGAACCGCAAATTAAGCAAGTTGACGTGAATTAACCCCTTAATATTCTGCATGGTTTGCATAATCATGCAGAATATCCAATTGTAAATCTGCGTGATAATTTTTCTAATAAATAGATTTTTCTCATTCGCTTATTTCTTTTAATTTCCACATTAACATAAAAATAACATTGCGCGACAATCAAACCAGTTATCATCATGATTTTAAAAGATTTTTATTATCCGCTCCTCTCTTCGCTATTAAAGTAATAGGTAACACCGGAAAAATAAATCCAAAATTAGCGCTATACTTATTTCCGTTGAAGAGTTGGGACATAAATATCAAGAGGATATGAAAATATGAGTACCGCAAAACTGGTAAAAACAAAAGCATCCGCCCTCGTTTATACTCGCAACGATGTGACAGACAGCGAAAAGAAAGCAACGGTAGAACTGCTGAATCAGCAAGTGATCCAGTTCATCGACCTGTCGTTGATCACTAAACAGGCTCACTGGAACATGCGCGGCGCGAACTTTATTGC
>NZ_JAHLQZ010000168.1:0-8862 GCF_018919505.1 Citrobacter sp. S55_ASV_140 | reverse complement strand
GTATGCGCCAAACCGTTTTGTGCTCGATTGGGTAAGGGACAAATACCTTAATAATATTAATGGATTACTAAATAACTTCTGTGGAGCGGATGCCCCACAGCTGCGCTTTGAGGTCGGAACTAAACCCGTCACGCAAACGCTGAAGACGCCGGTAAATAACGTTGTCGCGCCTGCCCATGTGGCGCAACAGGTACAACCGCAACGTGCTGCTCCTGCGGCGCGCCCTGGTTGGGACAACGTCCCGGCTCCGGCAGAACCTACCTATCGCTCTAACGTCAACGTCAAACATACGTTTGATAACTTCGTTGAAGGTAAATCTAACCAACTGGCGCGCGCGGCGGCACGTCAGGTGGCGGATAACCCTGGCGGCGCCTACAATCCGTTATTCCTTTATGGTGGTACGGGTCTGGGTAAAACCCACCTGTTGCATGCTGTCGGTAACGGCATTATGGCGCGTAAACCGAACGCGAAAGTGGTGTATATGCACTCCGAGCGTTTTGTGCAGGACATGGTTAAAGCTCTGCAAAACAATGCGATCGAAGAGTTTAAACGCTACTACCGCTCCGTCGACGCGCTGCTGATCGATGACATCCAGTTCTTTGCCAACAAAGAGCGCTCGCAGGAAGAATTCTTCCACACCTTCAACGCCCTGCTGGAAGGTAATCAGCAGATCATCCTGACGTCGGATCGTTATCCGAAGGAGATCAATGGCGTTGAAGATCGACTGAAATCCCGCTTTGGCTGGGGGCTGACTGTTGCGATCGAACCGCCTGAGCTGGAAACCCGCGTGGCGATCCTGATGAAAAAAGCTGACGAAAACGACATTCGTCTGCCGGGTGAAGTGGCGTTCTTTATTGCCAAGCGTCTACGCTCTAACGTGCGTGAACTGGAAGGCGCACTGAACCGCGTGATCGCCAACGCCAATTTTACCGGCCGGGCGATTACCATCGATTTCGTGCGCGAAGCGCTGCGCGATCTGCTGGCTTTGCAGGAAAAGTTGGTCACCATCGACAATATTCAGAAGACGGTGGCGGAGTATTACAAAATCAAAATTGCGGATCTGCTGTCAAAGCGTCGATCTCGCTCGGTAGCTCGTCCGCGCCAGATGGCGATGGCGCTGGCAAAAGAGCTCACTAACCACAGTCTGCCGGAAATTGGCGACGCGTTTGGTGGGCGTGACCATACTACCGTGCTTCATGCCTGCCGCAAGATTGAGCAGTTGCGTGAAGAAAGCCATGATATTAAAGAAGATTTCTCCAATTTAATCAGAACATTATCTTCGTGACGCTATGAAATTTACCGTTGAACGTGAACATTTATTAAAACCGCTTCAGCAGGTCAGCGGCCCGCTGGGTGGACGTCCTACACTGCCGATCCTCGGAAACCTGCTGCTGCAGGTCGCTGACGGTGCGCTTTCTCTGACTGGTACCGATCTCGAAATGGAGATGGTGGCGCGCGTGGCGTTGATCCAGCCTCATGAACCTGGTGCTACTACCGTTCCGGCGCGTAAATTCTTCGACATTTGCCGCGGATTGCCGGAAGGCGCGGAAATTGCCGTTCAACTGGAAGGCGACCGCATGCTGGTACGCTCTGGTCGCAGCCGTTTCTCGCTGTCCACGCTGCCTGCCGCCGACTTCCCTAATCTGGATGACTGGCAGAGCGAAGTCGAATTCACCCTGCCGCAGGCCACGATGAAGCGCCTGATTGAAGCCACGCAGTTTTCGATGGCGCATCAGGACGTGCGTTACTACTTAAACGGCATGCTGTTTGAAACCGAAGGGGAAGAGCTGCGTACCGTGGCGACCGACGGTCACCGTCTGGCGGTTTGTTCAATGCCTGTCGGTCAGCCGTTGCCCAGCCATTCGGTGATCGTACCGCGTAAAGGCGTGATTGAACTGATGCGTATGCTCGACGGCGGTGACAACCCGCTGCGCGTGCAGATTGGCAGCAACAACATTCGTGCGCACGTGGGCGATTTCATCTTCACCTCCAAGCTGGTTGATGGCCGTTTCCCGGATTATCGCCGCGTATTGCCGAAGAATCCGGACAAACATCTGGAAGCCGGTTGCGATATCCTTAAACAGGCGTTTGCCCGTGCGGCAATTCTTTCTAACGAGAAATTCCGCGGCGTGCGTCTGTATGTCAGCGAAAATCAGCTCAAAATCACCGCCAACAACCCGGAGCAGGAAGAAGCAGAAGAAATTCTGGATGTCTCCTATCCTGGTACAGAACTGGAAATCGGTTTTAACGTGAGCTACGTGCTTGACGTTCTGAACGCGCTGAAGTGCGAGAACGTGCGTATTTTGCTGACCGATTCCGTATCGAGCGTACAGATTGAAGATGCGGCCAGCCAATCCGCAGCCTATGTCGTCATGCCTATGCGCTTGTAAAGAATATCGGGCTATCTTACTTGTTATTCTGGTTCCGGGCAGTGCTCGCACAAAATACGAAGTATTTTGGACGTCCTATGGACGGCCCGAAGGGCGAGCGCAGCGAGCAATCCTCACGTACTTCAGTACGCTCCGGTTGCTGTGCGCTGGCCGTAACCAGACTAACTGCGACGATAACGCCCTGGTTATGAGTTGATATGTCGCTATCCCGACTGCTAATCAAAGATTTCCGCAATATTGAAAATGCGGATCTCGCTTTATCCCCCGGCTTTAACTTCCTGGTTGGCGCGAACGGCAGCGGCAAAACCAGTGTGCTGGAAGCCATCTATACGCTCGGCCATGGCCGGGCGTTTCGCAGTTTGCAGATTGGCCGCGTGATTCGCCACGAGCAGGAGTCGTTTGTTTTACACGGACGATTACAGGGAGAAGAGCGCGAGACATCGATTGGTCTGACGAAAGACAAACTGGGCGACAGCAAAGTGCGCATTGACGGCACTGACGGGCACAAGGTCGCTGAACTGGCGCACCTGATGCCGATGCAGCTGATCACGCCAGAGGGGTTTACTTTACTCAACGGCGGCCCCAAATACAGAAGAGCATTTCTTGACTGGGGATGCTTTCACAATGAAGCCGGATTTTTCACCGCCTGGAGCAACCTGAAGCGACTGCTCAAGCAGCGCAATGCGGCACTGCGCCAGGTGAGTCGTTATGAGCAACTGCGCCCGTGGGATAGAGAACTTATTCCGCTGGCGGAACAAATCAGCACCTGGCGCGCGGAGTACAGCGCGGGTATCGCGCAGGATATGGCGGATACCTGCCAGCAGTTTCTTCCCGAGTTTTCTCTCTCGTTCTCTTTCCAGCGTGGTTGGGAGAAGGAGACAGATTATGCCGAGGTGCTGGAACGCAGTTTTGAACGCGATCGCATGTTGACCTACACCGCACACGGCCCGCATAAGGCGGATTTCCGCATTCGTGCCGACGGTGCGCCGGTAGAAGACACGTTGTCGCGTGGGCAGCTAAAACTGCTAATGTGCGCCTTACGTCTGGCGCAAGGGGAGTTCCTGACCCGTGAAAGCGGACGGCGCTGCCTGTACCTGATAGATGATTTTGCCTCTGAACTGGATGATGCGCGTCGCGGGCTGCTGGCCAGCCGCTTAAAAGCCACGCAATCTCAGGTCTTTGTCAGCGCAATCAGCGCTGAACACGTTATAGACATGTCCGATGAAAATTCGAAGATGTTTACCGTGGAAAAGGGTAAAATAACGGATTAACCCAAGATAAAATGAGCGAGAAACGTTGATGTCGAATTCTTATGACTCCTCCAGTATCAAAGTCCTGAAAGGGCTGGATGCGGTGCGTAAGCGCCCGGGTATGTATATCGGCGACACGGATGACGGCACCGGTCTGCACCACATGGTATTCGAGGTGGTAGATAACGCTATCGACGAAGCGCTCGCGGGTCACTGTAAAGATATCGTGGTAACGATTCACGCGGACAACTCCGTGTCTGTTACCGATGATGGCCGTGGTATCCCAACCGGTATTCACCCGGAAGAGGGCGTTTCGGCGGCGGAAGTTATCATGACTGTTCTGCACGCAGGCGGTAAATTCGATGATAATTCCTATAAAGTTTCCGGTGGTTTGCACGGCGTAGGTGTCTCCGTCGTTAACGCCCTGTCGCAGAAACTGGAGCTGGTGATTCGTCGTGAAGGCAAAGTGCATCAGCAAACTTACGTGCATGGTGTGCCGCAGGCGCCGCTGGCGGTAACAGGCGAAACGGAAGTAACGGGTACACAGGTCCGTTTCTGGCCAAGCCATGAAACCTTCACTAACGTGACCGAGTTCGAATACGACATTCTGGCGAAGCGTCTGCGCGAGCTGTCATTCCTGAACTCTGGCGTCTCTATTCGTCTGCGCGATAAGCGCGACGGCAAAGAAGATCATTTCCACTACGAAGGCGGCATTAAGGCGTTTGTTGAATATCTCAACAAAAACAAAACGCCGATCCACCCGAATATCTTCTACTTCTCCACCGAAAAAGACGGTATAGGCGTTGAAGTTGCGCTGCAGTGGAACGACGGCTTCCAGGAAAATATCTACTGCTTCACCAACAACATTCCGCAGCGTGACGGCGGGACTCACCTTGCAGGCTTCCGTGCGGCGATGACCCGTACCCTGAACGCCTACATGGACAAAGAAGGCTACAGCAAAAAAGCCAAAGTCAGCGCCACCGGTGACGATGCCCGTGAAGGCCTGATTGCGGTGGTTTCCGTGAAAGTGCCGGACCCGAAATTCTCCTCGCAGACCAAAGACAAACTGGTCTCCTCTGAGGTGAAATCGGCGGTTGAACAGCAGATGAACGAACTGCTGAGCGAATACCTGCTGGAAAACCCGTCTGACGCGAAAATCGTCGTCGGCAAGATTATCGATGCGGCCCGTGCCCGTGAAGCAGCACGTCGCGCGCGTGAAATGACCCGTCGTAAAGGCGCGCTGGACTTAGCCGGTCTGCCGGGCAAGCTGGCGGACTGTCAGGAACGCGACCCGGCGCTGTCTGAACTGTACCTGGTGGAAGGGGACTCCGCGGGCGGCTCTGCGAAGCAGGGGCGTAACCGTAAGAACCAGGCGATTCTGCCGCTGAAGGGTAAAATCCTTAACGTCGAGAAAGCGCGTTTCGACAAAATGCTCTCCTCACAGGAAGTGGCGACGCTGATTACCGCGCTCGGCTGCGGCATTGGTCGCGACGAGTACAACCCGGACAAACTGCGTTATCACAGCATCATCATCATGACCGATGCGGACGTCGACGGCTCGCATATCCGTACGCTGCTGTTGACCTTCTTCTATCGTCAGATGCCGGAAATCGTTGAACGCGGCCACGTTTACATTGCGCAGCCGCCGCTGTACAAAGTGAAGAAAGGCAAGCAGGAACAGTACATCAAAGACGATGAAGCGATGGATCAATACCAGATCTCTATCGCTCTGGATGGCGCAACGCTGCACACCAACGCCAGTGCGCCTGCCCTTTCAGGTGAGTCGTTAGAGAAACTGGTTTCTGAATACAACGCGACGCAGAAAATGATTGGCCGTATGGAACGTCGTTTCCCGAAAGCGCTGCTGAAAGAGCTGGTTTATCAACCGACGCTGCCGGAAGCTGATTTGGCGAACGAACAGAACGTTACCCGTTGGGTTAACGCGCTGATTACCGAGCTGAACGAAAAAGAACAGCACGGTAGCCTGTGGAAGTTTGATGTTCACCATAACGCAGAGCAGAATCTGTTTGAGCCGATTGTACGCGTACGTACTCACGGTGTGGATACCGACTATGTGCTGGATCACGAGTTTGTGACCGGTGGCGAGTACCATCGTATTTGCACGCTCGGTGAGAAGTTGCGCGGGCTGATCGAAGACGATGCGTTTATCGAACGTGGCGAGCGTCGCCAGCCGGTGGCCAGCTTTGAGCAGGCGCTGGAATGGCTGCAGAAAGAGTCTCGTCGCGGTCTCGCTATTCAGCGTTATAAAGGTCTGGGCGAGATGAACCCGGAACAGCTGTGGGAAACGACCATGGATCCGGAAAGCCGTCGCATGTTGCGCGTTACTGTGAAGGATGCGATTGCCGCTGACCAACTGTTCACTACCCTGATGGGCGATGCCGTCGAACCACGCCGCGCATTTATCGAAGAAAACGCCCTGAAAGCGGCGAACATCGATATCTGACGTGTATCCCGGGCCTGCTCCTGTAGGCCTGATAAGCGGAGCGCCATCAGGCAGTTTTTTGTTTTTGCCGGATGGCGGCTTAGACCTTTTCTGTCTACAACCGAACCACAAAAGGGGAATCTTGATTCCCCTTTCTATCCTCCTTTTCGTAGCTGTTTTTTGAGCGGAATCGCGTTAGCATGAGGGCGGACTCATTTAATCCGGGGAACTCATGGCTATCAAACTTATTGCTATCGACATGGATGGCACACTTCTGCTGCCCGATCACACCATTTCACCTGCAGTCAAAACGGCAATTGCCGCGGCACGCGCGCGTGGCGTTAACGTAGTGCTGACCACGGGACGCCCGTATGCCGGCGTTCACAGCTATCTGAAAGAACTGCACATGGAACAACCCGGTGACTACTGCATTACCTACAACGGTGCGCTGGTGCAGAAAGCAGGCGATGGCAGTACTGTGGCGCAAACCGCGCTGAGCTATGATGATTATCGCTATCTGGAGCAACTCTCCCGGGAAGTTGGCTCGCATTTCCACGCGCTCGATCGCAACACGTTGTATACCGCTAACCGTGATATCAGTTATTACACGGTGCATGAATCGTTTGTCGCGACGATTCCGCTGGTGTTCTGTGAGGTTGAAAAAATGGATCCGGCGACCCAGTTCCTGAAAGTGATGATGATTGATGAGCCGGAGATCCTCGACAAGGCCATCTCGCGCATTCCGGCGGAAGTGAAAGAAAAGTACACCGTGCTGAAAAGTGCGCCGTACTTCCTCGAAATCCTTGATAAACGCGTCAACAAAGGGACTGGCGTAAAATCGCTGGCCGATGCGTTGGGAATTAAAGCCGAAGAGGTTATGGCGATTGGCGATCAGGAAAACGACATCGCGATGATTGAATACGCCGGCGTGGGCGTTGCGATGGATAACGCCATTCCAACGGTGAAAGAGATCGCCAACTTTGTGACGAAATCTAATCTGGAAGACGGTGTTGCCTGGGCCATTGAGAAGTACGTCCTCTCCTGATGTGCGTTATGCCTGGCTTCGGCCAGGCATAAAACATTAAGAATGTTATAAAAATCACGTTTGTATTATCAGATGTGAAACCGCACATTAATCCCCCCATTTAGTACGCAACTTCTATACTCTCCCACCTTCTTTTATATTCAGGCGGTTCCTGCCTGCAACTATGTTTTCTTATGACTAACACAAGCATTCGCCTGGTGTTGATGACGTCTTCCTGTTTGATTTTTCAAGCCTGTGCTGCGACGGATTCTGGCTCAACGTTAACACCTTTGTATGATTATCAGGATGATGGTCAGGCCGCTTCTTTGCCGGTAAAACCGGCGACTAAACCTGCTGCAAGCCACTCCGTTTTGCCCTTTTTAGGTGACGAGGCGCGTAAACGTGGTTACGACCTGCCTGAGCCGTTTGGTGTGAATATTAACTACATGAATATCAGGCAGAATATTAATGTAGACAGTATTAACTTTAATGGCCTTTCTTTGGGGGGTCATTCGCTGGATAACGCATTCAAAATTAACGTTGGCAATACGCGCGAGAGAAGCAAAACAGAAACCCTGAAACTGGATGCCTGGCTGCTGCCGTTTATGAACGTCTATGGCCTGGTGGGCTATACCGACGGTCACTCCGTTTCGCAGATTGGTGTAGGCATTAAAGGTCCACGCAAAGTTCACACGCCAGACAATTTGCAAAACCTGGCGTTTCAGCTCGACTTTAAAGGCACGACCTACGGTGTGGGGACGACACTGGTGGGCGGTGTGGGTAACTGGTTTACGGCTTTTGATGCCAATTATACTCAGACGCAGTTTGACATTCTTGACGGTAGTATTGATGCCTTCACGGTTTCTCCGCGAGTCGGTTATCGCTTTACCACCCCGGGTGTGGAAGCACTGTACTTGCCGTCCGGCAAGCTGAATCTGTGGATTGGCAGTATGTATCAGGACGTGCAGCAAGAATTCAGGGGTAGCCTTAGCGATCTCAATATGCCGTCTGAGACGCTGCAGAAAATGGTGGATATCGCGAATAAGGACGGCAATGGCCGTTTCGACGTTAAACAGCATCTGCAATCCCCCTGGAACGTACTGGTTGGGGCGCAGTATGAATTGACCCGAAACTTTAACGTGACGACCGAAATTGGCTTTGCCGACCGTAACAGCTTTTTCATGGCTGGAGAGTACCGCTTTTGATCCGCCTCGCTTTCTTGTTGTTGGTGAGTCTGTTCGCCTGCATTGCGCAGGCAGAATTACCGACCCGCGACGAAGTTGACGGCTGGCTGAATACACTGGGCGCCAGCGATAACTTTAACGCCAGCAAAGGTATCGATTGGGGCGTAATGCCGGGGCCGTTTTACACTCCGGAGCTGGGGTTGGGGATAGGTACCGCGGTGGTGGGAATGTATCGCCCAGACCCAAACGACACGGTGAGTCAGAACTCGACGCTGACCCTCAGCGGCTACTTTAGCTCAACGGGCGCTTTCGGCGTCACTATGCAAAATTATGCTTTTTTTGCCGACGATCGCTGGCGTTTCTTTCTCAATGGCGCATTAACCGATACGCCAACCTGGTACTGGGGGCAGGGATTTAGTGCCGGAGATAAAGACAGCCAGAAACAGCAATATACGGCTCAGGATCTGGATCTGCACCCCACGTTATATCGTCGGGTAGCGCCTAATATCTATCTGGGCGTCGGCTGGTCGCTGAACGCGCAACATGCTGCGCAAATGGATGGTAATGATCC
>NZ_JAHLQZ010000167.1:0-8863 GCF_018919505.1 Citrobacter sp. S55_ASV_140 | reverse complement strand
CTGGATGTCGCCGCAGTTTAAAAGCTTTCTGCTCAGCGAAAAAAATTAAAAAGCAAGATTGCGGGTTTTTATACCTGGCTATCAGGACACACTGAGGCTAAGCGCTATGCTTAACAAAGGAGTCCATAATGAAAAGTCGTTTACGCATAACGGATGATGACCGCTGGCAGTCTGTTGTGGATCGTGATGCTGACGCCGACGGTCAGTTTGTTTTCGCCGTCCACACCACCGGTATTTTCTGCCGCCCGTCCTGTCGGGCGAAGCATGCGCTGCGCAAAAATGTCAGTTTCTTTGCTGATGCCGAGCAGGCGCAGGCTGCCGGGTTTCGGCCCTGTAAACGCTGCCAGCCGGATAAAGACAGCGCGCAGCAGCATCGGCTGGACAAAATAGCCCACGCCTGTCAGTTGCTGGAGCAGGAGTCGCCCCTCACGCTGGATGAGCTGGCGCAGCAGGTGGCGATGAGCCCGTATCACTTGCACCGTCTGTTTAAAGCCACGACGGGCATGACTCCGAAAGCGTGGCAGCAGTCCTGGCGCGCTCGTCGTCTGCGCGATGCCCTGGCAAAAGGGGCGCCAGTAACCCAGGCGATTTTGAACGCCGGATTCCCCGACAGCAGCAGCTATTACCGGCAAGCGGATCAGGCACTAGGGATGACCGCCAGGCAATTTCGCAAAGGCGGCGACAACGTTTCTGTGCGCTATACCCTGACAGATTGCGCCCTGGGGCGTTGCCTGGTGGCGGAAAGCAAACGCGGTATCTGCGCGATCTTGCTGGGTGATGATGATGCTACATTGGTCGCGGAACTGCATGAGCTGTTTCCCGCCGCTCAGGATGAAGCAGCCGATGCTGATTTCCAGCAGCATGTGCGTGAGGTCATCGCCGTGATCAATACGCGCAATACGCCACTGTCGCTGCCGCTGGATATCCGCGGGACCGCATTCCAGCTGCAGGTGTGGCAGGCGCTGCGCGCAATCCCATGTGGGAAGACGGTTAGTTACCAGCAGTTAGCCAGCGCCATCGGTAAACCGCAAGCGGTGCGCGCGGTGGCCAGCGCCTGCGGAGCCAACAAACTGGCGATTGTCATCCCGTGTCACCGGGTGATCCGTAATGATGGCGCGCTTTCGGGCTACCGCTGGGGTATTGCGCGCAAAGCGCAGTTACTGCAACGAGAAATCTCTGGGGAGGAAACGTAATGCTTGATCTCTTTGCGGATGAGAAACCCTGGCAGGAACCGCTGGCATCCGGCGCGGTAATTTTGCGGCGTTTTGCCTTTGAGTCCGCACCGTCTTTGCTGCAGGCGATCGCGGCTGTCGCCCGACAGTCGCCGTTTCGCCAGATGGTGACGCCCGGCGGTTACACGATGTCGGTGGCGATGACCAACTGCGGTCATTTGGGCTGGACGACGGATCAACATGGTTACCTTTATTCTCCGTTTGACCCGCTTTCCGGTGCGCCATGGCCGCCGATGCCGGATGCTTTCGCTGCGCTGTGCCAGCAGGCGGCAACGGCGGCGGGCTATGCCGATTTTCAACCCGATGCCTGCCTTATTAACCGCTACACGCCAGGGGCGAAACTGTCATTACATCAGGATAAAGACGAACCTGACCTGCGGGCGCCTATCGTTTCTGTTTCGCTGGGGTTACCGGCCATCTTTCAGTTTGGCGGTTTGCGCCGTAATGACCCTTTAAAACGTTTACTGCTGGAGCATGGCGATGTCGTGGTATGGGGTGGGAACTCACGGCTGTTTTATCATGGGATCCAGCCGCTTAAGACAGGGTATCATCCGTTAACCGGTGACTGTCGTTACAATCTGACGTTTCGCCAGGCTGGTAAAAAAGAATAAAAATAAGAATTATTATTGCTGTCGGCAAAGAGATGTTTAAACTGCGGGCTGTTATTACTTGTCCGGGTTGTTTGCATGGAACTTTTATTTCTTGTCTGGCGGCAGTATCGCTGGCCATTTATCAGCGTCATGGCGCTCAGCCTCGCCAGCGCTGCGTTGGGAATTGGGCTGATTGCGTTTATTAACCAGCGCCTGATTGAAACGGTCGACACCACATTGATGGTGCTGCCGGAGTTTCTTGGCCTGCTGCTATTGTTGATGATTGTTACCCTTGGCTCACAGCTGGCGTTAACCACGCTGGGACACCACTTTGTTTACCGCCTGCGTAGTGAATTTATCAAGCGTATTCTGGACACCCACGTCGAGCGTATCGAACAGCTTGGCAGCGCCTCGTTGCTGGCCGGTTTAACCAGCGATATCCGCAACATCACCATTGCTTTTGTTCGTCTGCCTGAGCTGGTGCAGGGGATAATTCTGACCATTGGGTCGGCGGCGTATCTGGCGATGCTATCAACCAAAATGCTGCTGGTGACGGCAATCTGGGTGGCAATCACCATCTGGGGCGGGTTTGTGCTGGTCGCGCGGGTATATAAACATATGGCGACCCTGCGCGAAACAGAAGACAAATTGTACAACGATTACCAAACGGTGTTGGAAGGGCGCAAAGAGTTGACGCTCAACCGCGAGCGCGCCGAGCACATCTTTAATCAATTATACGTCCCGGACGCTAAAGAATATCGTCACCATATTATCCGTGCCGATACCTTCCACCTCAGCGCGGTGAACTGGTCGAACATTATGATGCTGGGCGCCATTGGCCTGGTGTTCTGGATGGCTAACAGTCTGGGCTGGGCGGATACCGCCGTGGCGGCGACCTATTCGCTGACGCTGTTATTCCTGCGTACGCCGCTGCTTTCTGCCGTTGGAGCATTGCCGACGCTGCTCACCGCACAGGTCGCTTTTAATAAGCTGAATAAGTTCTCACTGGCGCCCTTTAAGGCCGAATTCCCGCGACCAACCGCGTTTCCGGACTGGCAAACGCTGGAGCTGCGTAACGTGGTATTCCACTATCAGGATAATGCGTTCTCTGTCGGACCGGTAAATCTGACTATTCGTCGCGGGGAACTGATCTTCCTGATTGGCGGCAATGGTAGTGGGAAATCCACACTGGCTATGTTACTCACCGGGTTGTATCAACCGCAGTCAGGCGAGATCCTGCTCGACGGCAAAGCGGTTGCTGTCGAAAAACCAGAGGACTATCGCAAGCTGTTCTCCGCCGTGTTTACCGACGTCTGGTTGTTCGACAAACTGCTCGGTCCGGAAGGTAAAGAGGCCGATCCGGCGCTGGTGGCAAAGTGGCTGGAACATCTGAAGATGGGTCACAAGCTTGAGCTGAACGATGGGCGTATTCTCAATCTCAAGCTGTCGAAAGGGCAGAAAAAACGCGTGGCGCTGCTGCTGGCGTTGGCGGAGGAGCGTGACATTATTCTGCTGGATGAATGGGCTGCCGATCAGGACCCGCACTTCCGCCGTGAGTTCTATCAGGTGTTATTGCCGCTGATGCAGGAAATGGGTAAAACCATCTTCGCTATTAGCCATGACGATCACTATTTTGTTCACGCCGATCGTCTGTTGGAGATGCGTAACGGACAGTTAAGTGAATTAGTGGGCGATGAGCGTGACGCCGCCTCGCGAGATGCCGTCGCTCGTACTGCGTAATCCCTGCAACCGCCGGTTTTTTAGCCGCCCGGCGGTTGCGTTTATTGTTATTTACATAAATCGGCATCATGATTAATGATATTTCATATCATGGATTTATGATTAATGTCCGCATTCAACAAAAACAGCGCCAGACTGCGTGATGAAGAGCGCGCGCGCCTCATCTGGCTGCTGACCACTGATAAAGCCATTATTTCCACGCTGTTGGGCAAGCTTACCCTGGCTGAGCAATATGACGTCGGTACCTTAGCCGACGATATTGCTGAGGTAGGGGCGCTGGTGGCGCACCTGCCGCCGCCCGATCTGGCCGATACCCTCGAAGCATTACCTTCTGAAGAGCGCCACGCCCTGTGGCGGCTGGTCCAAAATGAAAAACGCGGTAACGTCCTGCTTGAGGCGTCAGAAAACGTCTGGGACGATCTGATTGATGAGATGAGCGACCGCGAGCTGCTGGATGCCCTGCAATATCTCGACATCGATGAACAGATTTATCTGGTCCAGCATCTGCCGCGTAATCTCACAGGCCGTCTGCTGGCAACGTTACCCGCAGAGGAGCGGGCGCGCGTGCGCCAGGTATTGCACTACGAGAAGAATCGCGTCGGTGCGATTATGGAGTTCGAAGTCATCACCGTGCGCCCGGACGTGACGCTGGAAGTGGTGCAGCGCTATTTACGGCGGCTGGGCAGGATGCCGGAGAACACCGATAAACTTTTCGTGACCGATCGCAATAAGGAGCTGGTCGGCGAACTGACGCTAACCTGTATCCTGCTCAATGATGTGCAGCGTAAAGTCAGCGAGGTGATGGAAGATGACCCTCTCACCTTTTCCCCGGAAGACATTGCCGAAAACGCCGCGCGTACGTTCGAACGTGACAACCTGGTCAGTGCCGCGGTGGTTGATCCTGCCGGTAAGTTGATGGGCCGTTTGACCATTGATGAGATCGTTGATGTGGTATACGAAGAGACCGATACCGATCTGCGTCGAATGGGGGGCTTGAGCGCCGAAGAGGATGTGTTTGCTCCTGTTACCAAAGCGGTAAAAACCCGCTGGGCATGGTTGGCCATTAATCTCTGTACCGCCTTTATCGCCTCGCGGGTCATTGATGGCTTTGAACATACGATCTCGCAACTGGTGGCGCTGGCCTCGCTGATGCCGATTGTGGCAGGGATCGGCGGCAATACCGGAAATCAAACTATCACCATGATCGTTCGCGCGCTGGCGCTACAAAATATTCAGCCGGGAAACCTGACATTTTTGATCCTGCGCGAGATGGGCGTGGCGCTGGTAAATGGCCTCGTCTGGGGTGGGATTATGGGCGGCATTACCTGGTGGCTGTACGATGATATGGCGCTCGGCGGCGTGATGACCCTGGCGATGATGCTTAATCTGCTGATGGCGGCGTTGATGGGGGTGATTATTCCCATGACGATGGTGAAGCTCGGGCGCGACCCGGCGGTCGGCTCAAGCGTCATGATTACGGCAATCACCGATACCGGCGGTTTCTTTATTTTTCTCGGTCTGGCAACGCTATTTCTGATGTAGCCGCGCGTTTACGTCTGACGATGCGCGGCAGGATGAACATCGTCATCACCCCGGCAACCACGCCAATCGCCAGGTTGCCGGTAGCGACCGTTGCGCCGACGGTTATCAGCATGACCAGCGTTTCAGTAACGGGGATTTTCGTCAGTGTCGCGGGCTGGATACTCTGCCAACTGAAGGTTTTCACCGCCACAATCACCATAATTCCCGCCAGCACCGACATGGGTATTTTCGCCATGACTTCGCTCAACGCGGTGACTAGCAGCAGCAACACCAGCCCGGCGGCAATCGTCGAAACGCGGCTGCGTCCTTTGCCCATCTCGACGTTAACGATGGTTTGACCAATCATCGCGCACCCGGCAATGCCGCCATAAAATCCGGCCAGAATATTGGCTATCCCCAGTCCAGTGCTCTCTCGATTCTTATTCGACGGTGTCACCGTCAGATCATCCACCAGACGGGCGGTTAACAGCGACTCCATCAAACCGACAAAAGCGATGCTCAGCGCACAGGGCCAGATAATGGCCAATGTTTGCAGGTTGAGCGGCACTAACAACTGCGTTAACCCCGGAAGGCTATCGCTCATTGAACCTTCATCACCGACGGTTGGTAACAGTTGCCCACTGCTTACAGTAAATATCGTCAGCAGCACGATGGCGATAAGCGGCGCGGGGATTGTTTTAATCAATCGCGGAACCCACAGCACAATCAGCAGCGTCAGGATAAACAGTCCCCAGATTAGCGGGCTTTTCCCCCAGAAATGCGGGACCTGGGCAAAGAAAATCAAAATGCCCAGGGCGTTGACAAAGCCGGTCATGACGGCTGTAGGAATGAATCGCATCAGACGCGCCATCCCTGATACGCCAAACAGGATCTGAATCATCCCAGCCAGCACCACCGCAGGCAGAATGTACTGCACGCCATGTTGATGCACCATCGGACCAATCACCAGCGCAACCGACCCTGCCGCGGCGGTAACCATTGCCGGACGGCCGCCTAAAAAAGACATTGCCAGGCACAACACGACGGAAGCTATCAGGCTGACTTTAGGATCGACGCCCGCAATAACGGAAAAAGAGATCACTTCCGGGATCAGCGCCAGGGCGGTTACCACCCCCGCCAGCGTTTCTCGTACCAACAGGCGGGGTTGTCGCAGTACGGCGCGGGTGCTCTGTTCTGTCACCGCAGGGGAGGAGTGTGTTGCAGACATAGTAACTCTCAGGTCAGAAAGGGCCTGATAACAGCAGACCGACAGGCATCCGTGCGTGAATAGCAAAGCGCAGCATAGTACGCGTCTGACGGGCAGGTTTCCAGAAGTGATTGTCAATAACCGTATAACTTATCAACGTATTAATAACATTTTTAAAATTAAAATATAATTTATAAACAATATTTAATTATTTTTACTTAAGTGTTACCGTTGGTGCCGCTCGATTTTCACCTGCATTAAAAGCAAAAAGCGATACTAAAAGTAAGGCATTAACATTATGAAAAAAGTGACTGCCATGCTCTTCACCATGGCTGTAGGGCTGAACGTTGTCTCAATGGCAGCAAAAGCGAAAGCGGCGGAAGAGCAGGAAACGGATGTACTGTTGATTGGCGGCGGTATCATGAGCGCCACGCTGGGAACCTATTTACAAGAGCTGGAGCCACAATGGTCAATGACCATGGTCGAGCGACTGGATGGCGTCGCTCAGGAAAGTTCGAACGGCTGGAACAACGCCGGAACCGGCCACTCCGCACTGATGGAGCTGAACTACACGCCTAAAAAGGCCGACGGTAGCATCAGCATTGAAAAGGCAGTCGAAATCAACGAAGCCTTCCAGATTTCCCGTCAGTTTTGGGCTTATCAGGTCAATAATGGCGTGATGCATGAACCGCGCTCCTTTATCACTACCGTCCCGCATATGAGTTTTGTCTGGGGCGACGAGAACGTGAATTTCCTGCGCGCCCGTTACACCGCTCTGCAGCAGAGCACCTTATTCCGTGGTATGCGTTATTCCGAAGATCACGCGCAGATTAAAGAGTGGGCGCCGCTGGTCATGGAAGGTCGCGATCCGAAACAGAAAGTCGCGGCAACACGCACCGAGATTGGTACTGACGTTAACTATGGTGAAATCACGCGCCAACTGATTGCCTCGTTGCAGAAGAAGCCCAACTTTGCGCTGCAACTGAGCACCGAAGTACGAGGCTTTAAGCGTAATGCAGACAATAGCTGGACCGTTACGGTCGCCGATCTGAAAAACAACGAAGCGGAACATGATATCAAGGCGAAGTTTGTCTTTATCGGTGCCGGTGGCGCTGCGCTGAAGCTGTTGCAGGAAACCGACATTCCAGAAGCGAAAGGCTATGCCGGATTCCCGGTTGGCGGCCAGTTCCTGGTGGCGGAAAACCCGGACGTAGTGAATCGCCACCTGGCGAAAGTGTATGGTCAGGCCTCTGTGGGCGCGCCGCCGATGTCGGTACCGCACATCGATACCCGTATCCTGGATGGCAAGCGTGTCGTGCTGTTTGGGCCATTCGCGACATTCTCCACCAAGTTCCTGAAAAACGGTTCATTGTGGGATCTGCTCAGCTCGACCACGACGTCGAACTTTATGCCGATGGTCAACGTAGGTCTGGATAACTTCGATCTGGTGAAATATCTGGTAAGTCAGGTGATGCTGAGCGATGACGACCGTTTTGCCGCACTGCAAGAATACTATCCGCAGGCGAAAAAAGAGGACTGGCGTCTATGGCAGGCGGGTCAGCGTGTGCAGATCATTAAAAGTGATGCAGAAAAGGGCGGCGTGCTACGTCTGGGAACTGAAGTGGTCAGCGATAAAGAAGGTACGATTGCTGCACTGCTGGGCGCTTCGCCTGGTGCATCAACCGCGGCGCCGATCATGCTGCATCTGATGGAAAAAGTGTTTAAAGATAAAGTCGCCAGCCCCGAGTGGCAGGCGAAGCTGAAAACGATTATTCCGTCTTATGGTACTAAGCTGAACGGAAACATTGAGGCAACTGAACAAGAGCTGCAATACACCAGCGAAGTTCTGGGTCTGAAATACGACAAGCCGCAGGTTGCCGATGAAGCGCCAAAACCGCAGTTGAAACCTCAGGCTCAACCGCAGCCTGAGCAGAAAGCTGTGGCGGATATCGCGCTGTAAATAAAATGCCGGATAAGCGTTGCGCTTATCCGGCCTGATTCACGCGTCTGTAGGCCGGATAAGGCGGAACGCCGCCATCCGGCACATTCTCACTTAGCGCGCGACTGCGTCCTGAATCTTCTCTTCCGCTTTCCAGATACGGTATTTCACTTCCACGTTTTCCGGGGTGTAGACCACAATCGGCAACTTGCTGTTGTAGCGCAGCATACCGTCATCACCCAGATACGCGGTAATAAATTTCTTCTCTTTTTTACCGTCCGGGCAGGCCATCATGGTTGAAACCGGAGAGGTGACTTTGTCGAAAACGTAGTAGTCGTATCCCCAACCTTCCAGCGTTTTGCTATCCAGTTCTCCGCCCAGGCGATGTTGGTTGCAGTCGACCTCCAGCGTCTGGCCGATCAATAGTTCTACTTTCAGGGTAGATTCATCTTTCTCAGGGGGAAGCTGGATTACCTGGCGCTTCATACCCTTTTCCGCTTTAGGATACGGGGCGACTTTTTCCAGCGGCTGAGCACCGGTATCGTTACTGCCAGCCCAGGCAGAGGTGCTGGCAAAGGCGGCGAAAAGCACGGCAGGGACAATTGTCTTCATCTTATTGTTCACAGTGTTTCCT
>NZ_JAHLQZ010000166.1:0-8871 GCF_018919505.1 Citrobacter sp. S55_ASV_140 | reverse complement strand
TCAGGCGGTATTACGGACAATTACGTCACAATGGTCAAGTTAAACTCGCTTAACGATGGCTGACACCTTCATAAATCAGCCTGAGCGCGAAGACGCCGATAATGGCGCCTATCACCCGGCTGGCAACCCGCTGGATTCGACCATACGCACGGCGTACGGCGGGCAAAGAAAACGCCTGGCTGAGAAAAATACGCCAGATAACGGAAGACAACACAATACCTGCCCAGGCCATGAGCCTCGCCCACGTAGGCGTTTCTGCGCTGAGGGTGACGGAGAAGATACTAATAAAAAACAGAACGGTTTGCGGATTAGATAAATCCGTTAATAACCCGCGGCGGAAAAATACATACCAGGGGGCGGAAATCGGCTGCTGTAATGTTGGCATTTGCGGTGTAGCCTGATGACGAACACTATTCCAGGCAAACCATAGCAAGTAGGCGCCGCCGACAATTTTAATCAGTGAAAATATCTCTTCGCATTGGGTAATCAGCGTCGCCATGCCAAAGAGCCCGAGGCCGGAGTAGAACGCATCGCCTAAGGCCACGCCCAGACCGGTCATCACCCCTGCGCGTCGTCCTGACGCCAGGCTGGTTTGCACCACCACGAACAGGTTCGCGCCGGGATTAAAAAAGGTTAAAACAAACAGGCTGATGGTAAGTACGACGGCGTGTAAAGGTTCCATAGACAACGATTCCATTAGTAAGAGCGGGCCTGGGGCATGCTTAGACTGCTAACACTATAATTTTAGCGCGCTCGTCATTCTGCGTATTTACTCACACTGTATTGTGAAATGCGCCTAAATTTGCCAATAGCGTCTACGCCTGGTTTCTGTAATCCAACTGCGCCGGATAATGCCGCGGCGTGGGATCTTCTGTTATACGCGATACGCAAAATATCTTTATATTTCCGCCAGCTCTGGATCTTTTTTGCGGCCTGAACTACTTATTAATCATCCTTGACTCGCATGGCGAATGTTCAGGGGGCGATGATGGCATATATAACAAAACCTGGAGCTTTTATATGAAAACTGGAATTAAAGTACTTATTGGTGCGTTAGCTTTTGTTGTGTCCAACGCGTATGCCGCGGAATTTATGACGAAGGTTGAGTTTGAAAAGGTTGAGTCGCAATATACCAAAATCGGTGATATTTCAACAAGTAATGAAGTATCAGCCGCTGATGCGAAAGAAGACCTTCTGAAGAAAGCCGAAGAGAAAGGCGCAGATGTGGTGGTATTAACCTCCGGCCAAACGGACAATAAAATCCACGGTACAGCCAATATTTACAAGAAAAAATAATGCGCGGTACTGAAAGATAACATACCCGCCAGTCATTGCACTGGCGGGTTTTCTTTTAGCCTGCGCCAGAACGTAGTTCTGCTGATACCGAGATATCGCGCAGCCGCGGTTTTATCGCCATTGAATTGCGCCAGCACCTGCTGCGGCGTCAGTGATGAAGTGACCTGCGGTGGGGCAGCAACAGCGGCCAGTTCAGGTAACAACTGCTGTAGAAATTGTACGTTCAGCGCCGGCTGCGGTTCGACGCTTAAAAACAGCGCCAGACGCTCCATCATATTGCGTAACTCGCGGATATTTCCCGGCCAGCCATAATTGAGCAGCGTAGGCTGGCTCAGGGCTAATCCCTTACGCACGGGTTCAGAAAACGGTACATCCAGTTCTGCCAGCGACTGTTTTAAAAAGCCTTCCGCCAGCGGCAGAATATCGGGCAGCCGCTCGCGTAGCGGCGGCAGTTTAAGGCGCAGAATGCTCAGGCGATAAAACAGATCCGTACGAAATTCTCCCTGTTTCATCTCTTGTTCCAGGTCGCAGTGCGTGGCGCTGATCACCCGCACATCGACCGGAATCGGCTGATGTCCACCGACCCGGGTGACCTCTTTTTCTTCCAGTACGCGCAATAACCGGGTTTGTAACGGTAGCGGCATTTCGCCTATCTCATCAAGAAACAGCGTCCCGCCGTGGGCAATTTCAAACAGGCCCGCGCGTCCTCCCCGGCGGGAGCCGGTAAACGCGCCATCCTCATAGCCGAACAGCTCCGCTTCCAGCAATGATTCGGTGATTGCCCCGCAGTTGACGGCAACAAACGGCGGCGAAGGTTTTCCGCGCCGATTCTCCTGACGCGTAAAATACTCACGATGAATAGCCTGCGCCGCCAGCTCTTTACCTGTGCCGGTTTCACCCTGAATCAGCACCGGCGCACGCGAACGGGCGTAGAGCATAATGGTGTGCCGCACCTGTTCCATTTGCGCAGAGTGACCGCGCATATCTCCCAGCGCATAGCGGGTGCGCAGCATATCGCCAGAGGCGTATTGCCCGTTTCTGCGCAGCGTCAGACGGGTCATATCCAGCGCGTCGACAAAAGCCTGACGCACGGTGGCCGCCGAATAGATAAAAATGCCGGTCATGCCCGCTTCTTCCGCCAAATCGGTAATCAACCCCGCGCCGACCACCGCCTGGGTACCGTTGGCCTTCAGCTCGTTGATTTGTCCACGGGCATCTTCTTCGGTGATATAGCTGCGCTGTTCGAGCTGCAAATTGAAGGTCTTTTGAAAGGCGATTAGCGCGGGGATGGTTTCCTGATAGGTAATGACGCCAATCGATGATGTCAGTTTTCCCGCTTTCGCCAGCGCCTGGAGTACGTCAAACCCGCTGGGTTTAATCAGGATCACTGGGATCGATAAACGGCTTTTCAGATATGCGCCGTTGGAGCCTGCCGCAATGATGGCATCGCAACGCTCAGTGGCCAGCTTCTTACGGATATAGGCCACCGCTTTTTCGAAACCCAGCTGAATAGGGGTGATGGTCGCCAGGTGGTCGAACTCCAGACTGATGTCGCGAAACAGTTCGAACAGGCGTGTGACCGAAACCGTCCAGATAACCGGTTTGTCATCGTTCACTCGCGGCGGAAGATGCGTATCAGCCATAAGCAACCCAAAAAGTAAGGAACCGAGTATAAGGGTTTAGTTGTGTTTCATAAATGTTGCAATGAAACATTCAAGTCGGTTTCATGAAACGATAGCTGACACGCTTTTGTACATAAAAAATGCAGGTGCTAAATGTAATTCATTGTTTTAAAGATGAAAAATTGAATTTGCACAAAAGTTTCGGTCTTTGGCATATCCCTTGCTTTAGGTAAATCAACAAATGGTAACAAGTTGATAACAAGAGGACGGATATGTCTCTACACTCTCCAGGGCTGGCGTTTCGCGCCGCGCTCAGCAAAGAAAACCCATTACAAATCGTCGGCACCATCAACGCCAATCACGCTCTGCTGGCTCAGCGTGCCGGGTATCAGGCGATTTATCTCTCTGGCGGCGGCGTTGCGGCGGGGTCGTTGGGTCTGCCGGATCTCGGTATTTCTACCCTTGATGATGTACTGACCGATATTCGTCGTATCACTGATGTTTGCCCGCTGCCATTGCTGGTGGATGCGGATATTGGTTTTGGATCGTCGGCGTTCAACGTGGCGCGTACCGTGAAGTCGATGATTAAAGCCGGGGCCGCCGCGCTGCATATTGAAGATCAGATCGGCGCCAAGCGTTGCGGGCATCGTCCGAACAAGGCGATCGTCTCTAAAGAAGAGATGGTCGACAGGATCCGCGCCGCCGTGGATGCCCGCACCGATCCCAACTTTGTGATTATGGCGCGCACCGATGCATTGGCGGTGGAAGGGTTAGAGGCGGCTATCGATCGTGCCCAGGCGTATGTCGAAGCGGGGGCCGACATGCTGTTCCCGGAAGCCATTACCGAGTTGGCGATGTACCGCCAGTTTGCCGATGCAGTGCAGGTTCCGATCCTCGCTAACATTACCGAATTTGGCGCCACGCCGCTGTTCACTACCGATGAACTGCGTAGCGCGAACGTCGCCATGGCCCTGTATCCGCTGTCTGCCTTCCGCGCCATGAACCGTGCGGCTGAACGGGTCTACAACGTGCTGCGCCAGGAAGGCACGCAAAAGAGCGTGATCGACATTATGCAGACGCGCAACGAACTGTACGAAAGCATCAACTACTACCAGTTCGAAGAGAAACTCGACGCGCTGTACACAAAAAAGTAACCGTCGTAGGCCGGATAAGGCGAAGCCGCCATCCGGCAATAAATTTGTACCCTACATATTATAAAAATGACGAGGACAACATGAGCGACACAACAATCCTGCAAAACAACACGCATGTCATTAAACCTAAAAAATCGGTTGCGCTGTCAGGCGTCGCCGCCGGAAATACCGCGTTATGCACCGTGGGTAAAAGCGGTAATGACCTGCATTATCGCGGCTACGATATTCTCGACCTGGCGCAGCAGTGCGAATTTGAAGAAGTCGCGCACCTGTTGATCCACGGGAAATTACCTACCCGCGACGAGCTCACCGCCTATAAAAGCAAACTTAAAGCGCTGCGCGGCTTACCCGCAAACGTGCGCACCGTGCTGGAAGCGCTGCCTGCCGCATCCCACCCGATGGATGTGATGCGCACCGGCGTCTCCGCGCTGGGCTGTACGCTACCGGAAAAAGAGGGGCATACCGTTTCCGGCGCGCGCGATATTGCCGACAAACTGCTGGCGTCCCTCAGTTCGATCCTTTTGTACTGGTATCACTACAGCCATAACGGCGAGCGCATTCAGCCGGAAACGGACGATGATTCCATTGGCGGGCACTTCCTGCATCTGCTGCATGGCGAAAAACCGTCGCAAAGCTGGGAAAAGGCGATGCACATTTCACTGGTGCTGTATGCCGAGCACGAATTCAACGCGTCCACCTTCACCAGTCGTGTGATTGCGGGAACCGGCTCCGATATGTATTCCGCGATTATCGGCGCGATTGGCGCGCTGCGTGGGCCGAAACACGGCGGGGCGAATGAAGTTTCGCTGGAGATCCAGCAGCGTTATGAAACGCCGGATGAAGCCGAAGCGGATATCCGCAAACGCGTGGAAAATAAAGAAGTGGTGATTGGGTTTGGTCACCCGGTTTACACCATTGCCGACCCGCGCCATCAGGTGATTAAACGCGTGGCGAAACAGCTTTCTCAGGAAGGCGGTTCGCTGAAAATGTACAACATCGCCGACCGTCTGGAAGAGGTGATGTGGGAAACCAAAAAGATGTTCCCTAACCTCGACTGGTTCTCGGCGGTCTCCTACAACATGATGGGCGTCCCGACCGAAATGTTCACTCCGCTGTTTGTTATCGCCCGCGTGACCGGCTGGGCGGCGCACATCATCGAACAGCGCCAGGACAACAAAATTATCCGACCCTCCGCCAACTACACCGGCCCGGAAGATCGCGTATTTGTACCGATCGAAAAGCGTTGCTAATTGAAACCTCTAAATATAAAAACAGGAGTTGTACCCTATGTCCGCACATATTTCGAACGTTCGCCCAGACTTTGACCGTGAAATCGTTGATATCGTTGATTACGTTATGAATTACGAGATCACCTCAAAGGTGGCGTACGACACCGCGCATTATTGCCTGCTCGACACCCTTGGCTGTGGCCTGGAAGCGCTGGAATATCCGGCCTGTAAAAAACTGTTAGGACCGGTGGTGCCGGGGACCGTAGTGCCGAACGGCGTTCGCGTACCGGGCACCCAGTTCCAGCTTGATCCGGTGCAGGCGGCGTTTAACATCGGCGCGATGATTCGCTGGCTGGACTTCAACGACACATGGCTGGCCGCGGAATGGGGCCATCCTTCCGATAACCTCGGCGGCATTCTGGCGACGGCTGACTGGCTGTCACGCAACGCGGTGGCGGCGGGGAAAGCGCCGTTGACCATGAAAAAAGTGCTGACCGGGATGATCAAAGCCCATGAAATTCAGGGCTGTATCGCGCTGGAAAACTCCTTTAACCGCGTTGGATTGGATCACGTTCTGTTGGTAAAAGTCGCCTCCACGGCGGTGGTCGCGGAGATGCTTGGGCTGAGCCGGGAGGAAATCCTCAACGCCGTTTCGCTGGCGTGGGTCGACGGCCAGTCGCTGCGTACCTATCGTCATGCGCCAAATACCGGCACGCGTAAATCCTGGGCGGCAGGCGATGCGACCTCCCGCGCAGTACGTCTGGCGTTGATGGCAAAAACGGGCGAGATGGGATATCCGTCTGCGCTGACGGCGAAAACCTGGGGCTTTTATGACGTCTCCTTCAAAGGGGAATCGTTCCGCTTCCAGCGTCCATACGGCTCTTACGTGATGGAAAACGTGCTGTTTAAAATCTCCTTCCCGGCCGAGTTCCACTCGCAGACTGCGGTAGAAGCGGCAATGACGCTGTATGAACAACTGCAGGCCGCGGGTAAAACGGCGGCGGATATCGAAAAAGTGACCATTCGCACCCACGAAGCCTGTATCCGCATCATCGATAAAAAAGGCCCACTGGATAACCCGGCGGATCGCGATCACTGCATCCAGTATATGGTCGCCATCCCGCTGCTGTTTGGGCGTTTAACCGCGGCAGATTACGAAGACGGCGTGGCGCAGGACAAACGCATTGATGCCCTGCGCGAGAAGATCACCTGCTTCGAAGATCCGGCCTTTACCGCCGATTATCACGACCCGGAAAAACGCGCCATTGCTAACGCCATCACTCTCGAGTTCACCGACGGTTCACGTTTTGAAGAAGTGGTAGTGGAGTACCCAATCGGTCATGCGCGCCGTCGCCACGACGGTATGCCGAAGCTGGTCGAGAAGTTCAAAATCAACCTGGCGCGTCAGTTCCCGACCCGTCAGCAGCAGCGCATTCTGGATGTCTCCCTGGACAGAGCCCGCCTGGAGCAGATGCCGGTCAATGAGTATATGGACCTTTATGTAATCTAAACCTGCGTGCGGCAAGGCGTAAGTTCAACAGGAGAGCATTATGTCTTATAGCGAGTTTTATCAACGTTCGATTACGCAACCGGAGTCGTTCTGGGCCGAGCAGGCCCAGCGCATTGACTGGCAGCAGCCGTATACGCAGGTGCTGGATCACAGCAACCCGCCGTTTGCCCGCTGGTTTTGCGGCGGCAAGACCAATTTGTGTCATAACGCCATCGACCGCTGGGTGGAGAAACAGCCTGAGGCGCTGGCGCTGATTGCGGTGTCATCGGAAACCGAAGAAGAGCGTACCTTTACCTTTCGTCAGTTGTACGACGAAGTGAACGTGGCGGCGGCAATGTTGTTGTCTCTGGGCGTACAGCGCGGCGACAGGGTATTGGTTTATATGCCGATGATCGCCGAGGCGCATATTACGCTGCTGGCCTGCGCGCGCATTGGGGCGATCCATTCGGTGGTGTTCGGTGGCTTTGCCTCGCACAGCGTGGCGGCACGTATCGACGACGCCCAACCGGTGATTATCGTTTCGGCGGATGCCGGCGCGCGCGGGGGCAAGATCCTGCCGTATAAAAAGCTGCTCGATGATGCAATCAGTCAGGCGCAGCACCAGCCGCGTCATGTGGTATTGGTCGATCGCGGTCTGGCGAAAATGGCGCGGGTAGAGGGGCGCGACCTCGACTTTGCCGCGCTGCGCCAACAGCATCTTGGCGCGCGGGTGCCGGTGACGTGGCTGGAATCGAATGAAACCTCCTGCATTCTCTATACCTCCGGGACAACCGGTAAACCGAAGGGCGTCCAGCGTGACGTTGGCGGCTATGCGGTCGCGCTGGCAACCACGATGGATACCATTTTCGGCGGTAAAGCGGGCGGCGTGTTCTTCTGCGCGTCGGACATCGGCTGGGTGGTTGGGCATTCGTATATCGTGTATGCCCCACTGCTGGCGGGGATGGCGACGGTGGTGTACGAAGGGCTGCCAACGTATCCGGACTGCGGCGTGTGGTGGAAGATTGTTGAGAAGTATCAGGTTAGCCGGATGTTCTCCGCGCCAACGGCGATCCGCGTACTGAAGAAATTCCCGACCGCGCAGATCCGCAATCACGATCTCTCCTCGCTGGAGGTGCTGTATCTGGCCGGGGAACCGCTGGACGAACCGACCGCCAGTTGGGTAACGGAAACGCTGGGCGTCCCGGTTATCGATAATTACTGGCAGACCGAATCCGGCTGGCCAATTATGGCGATCGCCCGTGGGCTGGACGACAGGCCGTCGCGGTTGGGCAGCCCTGGCGTGCCGATGTATGGCTATAACGTGCAGTTGCTCAATGAGGTCACCGGCGAACCCTGCGCAGCGAATGAGAAGGGTATGCTGGTGATTGAAGGGCCACTGCCGCCAGGGTGTATTCAGACCATCTGGGGCGATGACACACGGTTCGTAAATACCTACTGGTCGCTGTTTTCTCGTCAGGTATACGCCACTTTTGACTGGGGCATTCGCGATGCCGACGGCTATTACTTCATCCTTGGTCGGACGGATGACGTCATTAACGTCGCCGGACATCGACTGGGTACGCGTGAGATAGAGGAGAGTATTTCCAGCTATCCAAACGTCGCAGAAGTGGCGGTGGTCGGCGTGAAAGATGCACTGAAAGGGCAGGTGGCGGTTGCATTTGTCATTCCGAAGCAGAGCGATAGCCTGGAAGACCGTGACATCGCGCATTCAGAAGAGAAGGCGATAATGGCGCTGGTGGATAGCCAGATTGGTAATTTTGGCCGTCCGGCACACGTCTGGTTTGTGTCGCAGTTGCCGAAAACGCGCTCCGGTAAAATGCTGCGTCGCACCATCCAGGCAATCTGTGAAGGCCGCGATCCCGGCGATCTGACGACCATTGACGATCCGGCGTCGCTGCAGCAAATTCGCCAGGCGATCGAGGAGTAGCCGTTATTCATTGGCCCGGCGGCGCGATGCTTACCGGGCCTGAATTTTAATCGACTTTCTTATACGGTCCATGATAGTAATCAAACGGCGCATAGACCGTATCTGCCACAAAAGACAGTGGTACATCGATAAA
>NZ_JAHLQZ010000165.1:0-8883 GCF_018919505.1 Citrobacter sp. S55_ASV_140 | reverse complement strand
GCAAAGATCCTATCCTTTTGCACAGCAGGCAGGAGAATTCTGGAAGCAGTTAACCCAACAGGAGGGCTATTTTAATATATGCCAGTTTAAAGAACCTTATAAAGCCGATATCAATATTCCCGTGCGTTATAATGAACCCGCCAGCATTCTAAATATTCGTCGAGTATTGAGCTATCTGACAAAAGAAGAGCAAAAAGAGGGGCTCTGTTCATACGGATGCAATGAAGTCCCACAACGTCCAATGTCAGGGAGGCCTCGTAAAGCGATGGGCACTATTTCTGAAAATTAGTACCGAACCGTTCAATCGCTTGTTCCACAAACACATAGAAAGGCTCGCAGGTATTTGAGTTTCAGGTAAATGTTAACAGTACGAAACGTATGCTTTCATCTGCGCCTTCTGTATCATTGCTGCCAGTGCAGTACCATGAGACAACATTCAACAGTAATGTTGTTTAGTGAATAAATCTGGGCTCACTTTGTCAGCCAAATTAGTGTGATATCCTTTCCACAACTCCTGTTGTATCCACGACATAAGGCGATGATTGATGGAGCAGTCTCTCAATTTTGAAATGTTGCGCAGCCAGTGGCCGGAACTGGCAGAACTCGCGTGTATGGCGGAACGATATGTTCACTCCGATCCGGAAAGCTGTCTGGTCAAGCTACGCAACTACACTGAATTGATGGTACGTTGGTTATACCGCCAGGAACGGCTGCCTGAAGGCATCAAAGCAAATCTGTATGATTTAATGAACGCCGATGTCTTCACCAGCATGATGCCAGAAGCCATCATCATGAAAATGGATGCACTGCGTATCCATGGCAACCGCGCCGCACACGGTGGACGTATTAAAGCTAAAGATACCTATTGGCTGCTCAAGGAAGCGTATTTACTGGGAGTTTGGCTCTATGTTCGTTATGCCCATGGTAATGTTGATAATTGCCCCAAATTTTCTCTTCCTCCGTTAACACAATCTTCAGGTCGTGCAGATGAAAAACGTCTGGAAGATGCAATCAGGGCTCAAGATGAAAGCCGTGAGCGCGAACTGGCGTTACAACGCGCACTACAGCAGGAGCAGGAAAAGGCCGAACACCTCACTCAGCGCCTGAACGAAGCCAGGGCGCGTAACCAGCATGTTGCCGATATCCTCTCTATTGATGAAGCGGAAACCCGCCGCCGTCTGATTGATTCTCGCCTGCTTGCTGCTGACTGGAATGTAGGTGAAGAACTTAAGAATACCGATCAGGTTACGCAGGAACACCCGGTTAAAGAACAACCTACTACAACTGGCGACGGTTATGCGGATTATGTCTTGTGGGATGAGGCGCACAAACCGCTGGCGGTAGTGGAAGCAAAAAAAACCAGCGTCAACGCCGAGCAGGGGAGAATTCAGGCCCGGTTGTATGCGGACTGGCTGGAGAAAGAATATGGTCAGCGTCCGGTCATCTTCTACACCAACGGCTACGATATCTGGCTGTGGGACGAGCATAAAACTCATGGTTATCCTCCGCGTCGAGTATTCGGCTTCTACAGCAAGGAAAGCCTGCAATATCTTATTCAGCAGCGTGAAACCCGTCTGCCGCTGAACAGTGTGCCGCATGTTAAAGATAACGAAGGTAAGGCCGTTGCCGGACGTTTGTATCAGCTTGAAACCATTGCCCGCGTCAGCGAACGGTTTACCAACAAGTACCGGCAATCGTTAATTGTTCAGGCCACTGGTACAGGTAAAACCCGCGTGGCAATTGCGCTAAGCAAACTGATGATTGATGCCCGTTGGGTAAAACGTGTTCTGTTCCTTTGCGACCGTAAAGAGCTGCGCAAACAGGCGGCGAATGCCTTCAATCAGTTCACCAATGAGCCGCTGTATGTGGTCGGGAAATCGAAAAAAGCAGACAGGCAGAACGCCAGGATCTACATTGCCACTTATCCCGGCATGATGAAAATCATGGACCATTTTGATGTCGGTTATTTCGATCTGATTATCGCCGATGAATCCCACCGCTCTATCTACAACGTCTACGGCGACCTGTTTAAGTATTTTGATGCCCTCCAGATTGGCCTGACGGCCACGCCGATCGACATGGTGAGTAAAACCACTTTCGGCCTGTTTGGTTGTGAAGGACGTATCCCTACCGCCAACTACAGCCTGGAAGATGCCATCGCCGATAACAATCTGGTTCCCTATGAGGTTGTTACGCACACCACGGAATTCCTGCGCGAAGGCATCAAACGGGAGAAGTTAAGCGACGCACAAATCCGCGAACTGGAAGAACAGGGTATCGATCCCAATACGCTGGAATTTGATGGTAAGGCGCTGGATGAGGCGATCTATAACAAAGACACCAACCGCTATATCCTACGTAACCTGATGGAAAATGGCCTGAAAGATCGAGACGGCCAACTGCCAGGTAAAACCATCATTTTCGCCCGTAACCACAAACACGCACTGCTGTTGAATGAATTGTTCGACGACATGTACCCGCAGTTTGCCGGACGCTTCTGCCAGGTTATTGACAACTACGACCCCCGTGCCGAGCAACTGATTGATGATTTTAAAGGGCTGGATGAAAGCACCAACAAAGAGCTGACCATCGCTATCTCTGTTGACATGCTCGATACCGGCATTGATGTCCCGGAAATTGTGAATCTGGTCTTTGCCAAGCCGGTCAAATCGAAAGTGAAGTTCTGGCAGATGATTGGCCGTGGTACGCGTCTTTGCTCAGGGCTGTACGGCAACGATGACAACGGCAAACCGCTGGATAAACAAAAATTCCGTATCTTCGATCACTGGGGCAATTTTGAGTATCACGAGCTGCATACCGAAGAGGCCGAAGTCACAGCGACAAAATCGCTGGCGCAAAAACGCTTCGAGGCATGGATCACGCTAGGGACCGCTGCTCAGCGTAAGTTCGACAAACAGGCGGTGGATTTAGTCGCTCACCAGCTTCGTGAGCAGATCAACGCACTGGATGAAAAGTCGATTGCCGTACAGGAAAAGTGGCAGCAAAAAGCGCAGTACAGCGATGAAAAAGTGCTGCGCCAGCTTTCCCCGAAAACACAGCAGGATTTGCTCTCTGTCCTGGCCCCGTTAATGCAGTGGTTGGACGTACGCGGGCAAAGCGATGCCATGCGCTTCGATATGGATATTCTGGCGGCGCAAACCGCCCGTTATACCAACCCGGAAGAGCTGGACGTACTCTGGCCGGTAATAGTAGAAAAGGCCGATCGCCTGCCGCCGCATCTGGCTCAGGTGCAACAGCAGGGACAGCGGATTAATCAGCTTCGTGATTTAGGCTGGTGGAAGCAGGCCAGTCTTGAAGAACTGGAAGATATCCGCATTCACCTGCGCGGCATCATGCACCTGATGGAGAAAGATGCTACGCCGAAATTTGGTTCGATACAGGTGGATATTACCGAAGATGCGAACCTGATCCAGACGGAAACCCGTAAAACCAATATCCGCTCGATTGATTTCAAACTCTATCGACAGCAGGTTCAGGGAGCGCTGGAGCCGCTGTTCCAGCAAAACCCGGTGCTGAAGAAAATCCGCAACGGCGAGCCGGTCACGCAAGCCGAGCTGGATGAACTGGCGAAGCTGGTGCTGATCCAGAATCCGAACGTTGATATCCGGGCACTGAAAGAGTTCTATCCGCAGGCAACAGCTAGCCTGGATAAACTTTTGCGTACCATCATCGGGATGGACAGCGACGCAGTGGAAGTGCGCTTTGCCCAGTTCGCCGCTGACAACAGCCTGACCAGCCAGCAACTGCGCTTCCTGTCATTGCTGAAAAACCATATACGTGATTACGGCACAATTGAAATGCGGCAGCTCTTTGAACAGCCGTTTACCCATATCCACAACGAAGGCGTTACCGGCGTGTTCCCCGACATAGAGCAGATCGCCCGGTTGCAAAAGATAGTCGAAGAGTTGGGTGTTGTGACCGACGCAGCGACGGTATAATACGCACGTGACAAGCCCCGGCAGCGGGGCTTTTGTATTTATAACAGGATATAGACGTTAACAATGATCACCGGTGACTTAAAAAGTAAAATCGACGGCCTGTGGGAAGATTTCTGGGTAGGCGGTATCACTAACCCGCTGACCGTAATCGAACAAATCACCTACCTGATGTACTCCCGGATGCTGGATACCCAGGAACAACGAGACGAGAAGCGTAAGCAAATCGCGGGTATTGATTTTAAACCGCGCTTTACGCCAGAACAGCAGGAGTTCCGTTTCAGTCACTATAGTAACCTTGGCTCGGATGAGATGATGGAAGTAGTGCGCGATGGCGTATTCCAGCATTTCCGTCAACTCGGCCAAGCCGATGCGTCGAAGGTGACGCTGCTGGGCAACTTTATGAAAGATGCTCGTCTGGAGATCGTTAAACCTTCGCTATTGACTAAAGCAGTGGAGGTGATCAAAAACCTGCCACTGGATCGTGGTGACACCAAAGGCGATCTCTACGAATATCTGTTAAGCAAGCTAACAACCGCTGGGATCAACGGTCAGTTCCGCACGCCACGCCACATTATCCGCGCGATGGTTGAAATGATGGAGCCGAATCCGGCGCGCGGTGAGACAATTTGCGATCCAGCCTGTGGCACCGGTGGTTTTCTGGCGACCAGCTATGAATATTTGCTGGAGAAGTACAGTTCTCTTGAGTCCATTCATACCGAGATTGGCACTAACGAACGCGGCGAATTAGAAGAGCAAAAAATCTTTACCGGCGATCTGCTGACGCCGTGGCGTGTGCATGTCGATAACAATATGTTCCACGGTTACGACTTTGATACCACCATGTTGCGTATCGCCGCCATGAACCTGATTATGCACGGAGTGGAAGCGCCGGATATTCATTATCAGGACACCATGAGCCAGAGCTTCAGCACTAATTTCCCACAGGCCAGTAAAAACGCTTTCAACCTGATTCTGGCGAACCCGCCGTTTACCGGTTCACTGGATGAGGAAGATATCGACTCCACGCTGTCGGCGATGGTGAAAACCAAGAAAACTGAGTTGCTGTTCCTGGCGCGAATTCTGCAAATGCTGAAAGTGGGCGGACGCAGTGCCACTATCGTGCCTCAGGGGGTGCTGTTTGGCTCCAGTAAGGCGCACCAGTCCCTGCGTAAAACGCTGGTGGAAGATAACCAACTGGAAGCGGTGATCAATCTGCCTTCCGGTGTATTTAAGCCTTATGCCGGTGTGGCGACGGCGATCCTGATCTTTACCAAAGGCGGTCAGACGGATGAGGTCTGGTTCTACGATCTACGAAATGACGGCTACAGTCTGGATGACAAACGTAACCCGGTAAAAGACAACGATCTGCCGCACCTATTGGCAAGCTGGAAGCATTACCGTACTTTGCGCGGGCTGCCGGTTGATAACTTTATGGGCGAGAAATTAGCCTCGTTGCTGAAACAACATCAACCGGAAGGGATTGATGCTGGCGTTGATTTTAAAGATCGCACTCAGGCGGCGTTTGTGGTGCCGAAAGCTGATATTGCCGCACAGAAATACGACCTCTCTATCAATCGCTATAAAGAGGTGGTGTATCAGGCCGAGGAGTATGAAGATCCGAAGGTGATACTGAAGCGGCTGAGGGACCTAGAGAAAGAGATTCTGGCGGATTTGGATGAGCTGGAGGGGATGCTGTGAGCTGGCAGATGGTGAAGCTTAAAGATTGCTGTGAAGTTGTGGGAGGTGCAACACCTAAACGTAACATCGTATCCTACTGGGGCGGTGATATTCCGTGGATAACGCCAAAAGATGTGTCAAATCTTAGTGAACCTTATATTTACGAGGCACCGGAATATATAACTAAAACAGGGTATAAAGCTGCTGCAACATATATGTTACCTGTAGGAACGATTCTACTCACATCACGAGCACCAATAGGAAATGTAGCTATTGCTGGTATTGAACTTTGTACAAATCAGGGTTTTAAAAGTTTAATTCCTGGGCGAAATGTTCACAATAAATATTTATATCATTGTATTAAGAAATTTGTGCCACAATTGGAGCTATTAGGTAATGGTGCAACTTTCAAAGAAGTATCTAAAAAAGTTGTAGAAAATTTTGAAATCCCGTTGCCTCCTTTTGAAGAACAGAAACGTATCGCGGATATTCTTGATAAGGCTGATAGCCTACGTCAAAAACGCGAGCAAGCCATGAAACTGGCTAACGATTTTTTGCGTACTACGTTTTTGAATATGTTTGGCGATCCTGTTGAAAATCCAAAAAAACTAAAAAAAGCTCCCATTACTGAATTGGCAGAGGTCATTACCGGATTTGCATTCAAAAGTAATGAGTACATTAGTGATGCACCAGAATCAGTACGGCTTTGCAGAGGGGCAAATACACTTACGGGGTATTTAGATTGGGCTGATACAAAATTCTGGCCAAAAAATAAACTAGAAAAGCTAGATAATTATTTAATTAAGGCGGGTGATATTATCCTTGCTATGGACCGTCCGTGGATATCAAGCGGGTTAAAAGTATGCATATTCCCTGAAAATCAGCGAGAAACGTACTTAGTTCAGCGTGTAGCTAGGTTACGACCTCGTTGCGAATCTTACACAAACTATATTTACAGTTGTATTAAATCGCCAGCTTTCGAAAAGCATTGCTGCCCGACAGAAACAACGGTGCCACATATATCTCCTGTTGAACTTAAAAATTTTGAAGTTCTAATTCCACCCGACGAACTTATGGCTAATTTTCATTCGATTGTATCAATAATCAATAATAGCTTAAATAAAATGGCGTCAGGCGATATTGATAGCGACGCCCTCTTCTCTAAGTTAAGTCAGCAGGCTTTTTCAGGACATCTTAAGAGGTAAGTACATATGGACTTATTTGACCTGTTAACAATTAAATTTACCTTGCCCGCGAAAGCTGCCCCTTTAAGAAAAGTGGGTGGGAATTATGTTCATAAATTACTTTGCCGATCAACAACAGTATCGGCTCAAGTCAGAAATGCACGTTTCCAAGGATATTTTGAACTTGTTACGGGTCTAAAGCCCCCTCTAGACTATATCTATCTGAAAGATCCAAATTCCAGGGGGAAATGCGCAGATGGTGTAGCTTCCCTTAAAGCGAAGGAACCATTTACATTCGAAAAATGGCGAGAAGATACTGAGTTAAGCTGGGAGCAATTTCCAGAGCAGGTATTTAGCACTTCGCCTAATGAGATTAATGAACAATGGTATCATCAATTTCAGTTTAGAGAGGACGACCCAGAGCACCGTTCTCCAGGTCTCAGAAAACCCCAACTGGGTGCACTTCATGCAATTGCAGGCTATTTCGCTACTGATTTGCAGGTAGAACCTGCTACCGTCGTACTGCCCACTGGAACGGGAAAAACGGAAACAATGCTGGCTACCATGATATACCAGCGATGCGAGCGAATTTTGCTCATAGTTCCATCTGACTCTCTCCGAACACAAATATCAAAAAAATTCATTGAGTTGGGATATTTGCCAGAGCTAACAGTCGTTCCGCCTAACATTGCCCTCCCTAATGTCGCTATTATTAAGAAGGGAATTCAGGTAGCGGAAGAAGCTAAGCAATTAGTTTGTGAATCAAACGTCTTGGTTGCTACGACCAACGTTTTGTCTGCCTGCTCCGAAGCAGCATTAAATGCACTTTGCGAGTCGTGTAGCCATCTTTTTGTTGATGAGGCCCATCATATCTCAGCCTCATCATGGCAGACAATTCGCGAACGATTCACAGACAAACGTGTAGTGCAGTTTACAGCTACTCCCTTTAGGAATGATAAAAAGTCCCTTGGTGGAAAAATTATCTATAACTATACGATGGGGGAAGCCCAACGAGCAGGCTATTTTACAAATGTAAATTTGCTGCCTGTAGAGGAGTATTACTCTGACCTTATGGATCATGCAATCGCGGATACAGCTGTAGGTCAACTACGTATAGACTTAAATAATGACCTTGACCATTTGCTCATGGCGCGTACTAGCAATAAGCAGCGAGCAGAAGAAATACTTACTATTTATCAGAAAATTGCACCAAACTTTAATCCAATTGTTGTTCATTCTGATTATCCTAAAACGGAAATAAAAAAACGTCTTAATAAATTATTATCAAGACATTCAAGAATCGTTATTTGCGTAGACATGTTGGGAGAAGGATATGATCTACCCAACCTGAAAATTGCCGCTTTGCATGATCATCATAAGTCTCTTGCCGTAACTTTGCAGTTCATTGGCCGCTTTACTCGTGTCAATAAAGCACAGAAAATTGGTCAAGCCAGTGTAGTCATGAATATTGCAGACCCGAATGTTGAAGGTGAATTACAGCATCTATATTCAACAGATGCCGATTGGGATAATGTATTAAGGCGACTCTCTGAAGGGCGAATTGCTAGAGAGATTAGGTTACAAGAGGTCGTGGATGCCTTAAAAAGGAAAGGTGATTTACACGATCAGATTTCTCTATGGAATCTTGAGCCAAGTTGTTCAGTCATGTTATTTCAAACATACTGTGACAATTGGGAGCCTGAAAGATACAAGGAAAAACTGCCCAGATTCGATGAATCCTGGCATGCAATAGCAGAAGATGAGAATTTGCTTGTTGTGCTAGCTGTCCAGGCAACTTCAGTCCGGTGGGGAAGCTACAAAGATCTTAAAGATACCAATTATAAAATTCTAATTGCTCATTGGGATCAAGACAGATCCGCCTTGTTTGTATTCTCAAATGACTATAAAGCATTTCGAGTTGAGAATCTAGTCAGTACTATTTGTGATAATAAATTTGAAGTTGTCAGTGGTGAAAAAGTCTTTAATGTATTTAATGGTATTGAATATCCTTTGGCAAGAAATTTAGGCGCATCTCAAATTGGGGCAATCAGCTTTACTCAATA
>NZ_JAHLQZ010000164.1:0-8921 GCF_018919505.1 Citrobacter sp. S55_ASV_140 | reverse complement strand
GCATAAGACCACTCCAATTGATCATAACTTCCTGATAATGCACTTTTAATCACAATCAATCAATAATATCGATCAATGTATCGATATTGATCGATAAAAACAATATATCATAACAATCTGAATATATGCATGTTTTTTGTTTTAAGAAAGTTCCTACCTTGCTATGTTTATTAACATCAGCTAGCGCCTTAATAATACCATTTTAGCGCCTTTAAAGCCTTGTATTTTCTCATTGTCTTCAATGCAATACGGGTCGGGCAAAGCACAACCAAGGGAAGTAATATCCTCGCCATTTGCAATGAATGGTAAGGGCATTTAGGGGTGATAACCATTCTAAAAGGAACAATGAGTAGGATATAATTTCAGCCCAATTTCGCGCGTTTTTGACATGGCAATCATCACGCATTGATTGCTACGAAGAAGCAATGACCATAAGGATTAAAGCTATGGGTTTTCTTTCCGGTAAGCGTCTTCTGGTGACGGGTCTTGCCAGTAAATTGTCCATTGCCTGGGGAATCGCTCAGGCAATGCATCGTGAAGGCGCTGAACTGGCGTTCACCTACCAGAACGACAAACTAAAAGGCCGAGTGGAGGAATTTGCCGCTCAACTGGGGTCCAGCATCGTACTACAATGTGATGTTGCCGAAGATGCCAGCATCGATGCGATGTTCGCTGAACTGAGCCACTCCTGGCCGAAATTCGACGGATTCGTGCATTCCATCGGTTTCGCGCCTGCTGACCAGTTGGATGGCGACTATGTGAATGCGGTCACCCGCGAAGGTTTTAAAATTGCTCATGACATCAGCGCTTACAGCTTTGTTGCGATGGCAAAAGCTTGCCGCTCTATGCTTAACCCTGGCTCTGCGCTACTGACGCTATCCTACCTGGGTGCAGAGCGCGCAATCCCTAACTACAACGTGATGGGTCTGGCGAAAGCGTCTCTGGAAGCCAACGTCCGTTACATGGCTAACGCAATGGGTCCTGAAGGTGTACGAGTGAACGCCATCTCCGCAGGTCCAATCCGCACTCTTGCCGCTTCCGGCATCAAAGATTTCCGTAAAATGCTGGCGCATTGTGAAGCGGTGACGCCGATTCGCCGCACCGTGACGATTGAAGATGTAGGCAATTCCGCAGCATTCCTGTGCTCCGATCTTTCTGCCGGCATCTCTGGTGAAGTCGTTCACGTGGATGGTGGCTTCAGCATTGCAGCGATGAACGAGCTGGATCTGAAATAATCGTTTAGTCCTCTGTGGGCGGCCTGCCGTCGCCCATGGTTTTCACCTCCTCCTCCACTGCCCTGTGCCATATATACTTTTCCGATATTTATTATCACGTAACAATCTTTCATCCCCCCTTCGGCTTACGTCAGGATATTGCAGCGCAAACGATCCGGCGTAGGTGTATGACGACGTGTCCGGGTCGCCACTTTTTAGACCAAGGAACGCCCATGGAACAACGCCGCATTGTAGGCAAAAGCCACTGGTATCATGAGACGCAATCCAGCACGTATCCGCAAGATGTTCTGCCGCTGGTGCCGGAGGCCGCTCATGTTGACGACAGCTTTTTACTGGACCTGGCGATACCTCATGACGTGCTTTTACCCTTTCAATCCTGGTTAACCCCTGCCCGTAAACTTGCCCAGCTTCTTTTCCCTGCTCACGTCGTACTGGATCGGATGCATACGTTCAGCGCCTATGAACGGATGAGTACAGCCCTGACCGTCGCTCAGGTGTATGGCGTGCAGCGATTGTGCAATCACTATGCCGCGCGCTTAACGCCGCTGCCCGGTCCTGATTCGTCTCGCGAAAGTAATCATCGACTGGCGCAAATCACCCAATATGCGCGCCAGCTCGCCAGTTCACCGGCTGTGATCGGCGAGCGGGACCGTCAGCACCTGGATGCGGTCGGGCTGACCAGCTGCGATAGCATATTGATGAATCAAATCATCGGCTTCGTCGGTTTTCAGGCCCGGGTAGTCGCATTACTTCAGGCCTGCAGCGCTCACCCGGTACGTCGAATACCGGGCCTCGATATACAGCAATTCGCTCACGCTTCGCCATTTAGCGCCACCAACGCCAGCTGGCACGCTGCGCCATTAGAACCCGAGCAGCTGCATACCCGCGCGAAACTGCGCGCGGATTATCCCAACGAACTGCACGCGCTGCTCCCTCTGCTAGCACATTCACCTGCCGTTTTAGATTTACTTGGGTCACTGATTTCCAGCACGCTACGCAGCGATATGCCGACGCGGGCATTTTCTCTGACGACCCTGATGACATCACGCATCAACGGCAGCGTGTCCTGCTTTAATGAACATGCGCATACGGCATATGAATTAACTGACATCATCACTGTCCTTCGTCAGGATGAACGTGAATTGCAGCGCTGGGAACAACGACATCCGGTTGAGCGCGTCACCCTGCAGGCGGTACAATGGCTCACCCGAGCGCCCGACCGCTTTAGCGCCGCACTGTTAACACCGTTGTTCGATCAGGGTATCTCTTCAGAACAGGCGATTAACCTGCTGGCCTGGAGTGGATTATGCGGATGGTTAAATCGCTTGAAAATCGCGCTGGGCGAGACGTATTAACCGATCCACTTACTTAAAGAGCGCTTGCTGCAACTGACAGAATCGCGTAAAACTGTCAGCCGCTCTTTTAGCCACGAAAATAGACAATTATGCTTCAGGACAACCCGCTGCTAGCGCAGCTTAAACAGCAACTACATTCCCAGACGCCGCGTGCTGAAGGGGTGGTAAAAGCCACGGAAAAAGGCTTTGGCTTCCTGGAAGTCGATGCACAAAAAAGCTATTTCATTCCACCGCCGCAGATGAAAAAAGTGATGCATGGCGACCGTATTGTTGCGGTGATCCATACGGAAAAAGATCGTGAGTCTGCTGAACCGGAAGAGCTAATCGAACCCTTCCTGACGCGCTTCGTGGGTAAAGTTCAGGGCAAAAATGACCGTCTGTCTATTGTGCCGGATCATCCGTTACTGAAAGAGGCGATCCCTTGTCGCGCCGCCCGTGGCGTTGAGCATGAATTTAAAGAAGGCGACTGGGCCGTGGCAGAAATGCGCCGCCATCCGCTGAAAGGCGATCGCACCTTCTACGCTGAACTAACCCAATTTATCACCTTTGCGGACGATCACTTTGTCCCGTGGTGGGTCACGCTGGCGCGCCATAATCTCGAAAAAGAAGCACCGGACGGCGTTGCGACCGAAATGCTGGACGAAGGTCTGGTGCGTCAGGACCTGACCGCCCTCAATTTCGTCACCATCGACAGCGCCAGCACCGAAGATATGGACGATGCGCTGTATGCTGAAGAACTGGCCGATGGCAAGCTACAGTTAACTGTTGCTATTGCCGATCCTACCGCCTGGATTGCAGAAGGCAGCAAACTGGATAAAACGGCGAAGATTCGTGCGTTCACCAACTATCTGCCGGGATTCAATATCCCGATGCTGCCACGTGAACTGTCTGACGATCTCTGTTCTCTGCGCGCGAACGAAGTACGCCCGGTTCTGGCTTGCCGCATGATCATTACCGCCGACGGTACGATTGAAGACAACATCACCTTCTTCGCTGCGACTATCGAGTCTAAAGCGAAGTTGGCCTATGACAACGTCTCCGACTGGCTGGAAGGCACCGGCGACTGGCAGCCTGAAAACGACGCGATTGCTGAACAAATCCGTCTGCTGCATCGTATTTGTCTGAGCCGTGGTGAATGGCGTCACAACCACGCGTTAGTATTTAAAGATCGTCCGGATTACCGTTTTGTCCTCGGTGAAAAAGGCGAAGTGCTGGATATTGTGGCAGAACCGCGTCGCATCGCTAACCGTATCGTGGAAGAGTCAATGATTGCGGCAAATATTTGTGCTGCATGCGTTCTTCGCGACACGCTGGGCTTTGGAATTTATAACGTCCATATGGGATTTGATCCGGCAAACGCTGACGCACTGGCCGCGCTACTGAAAACCCATGGTATGCATGTAGATGCCGAAGAGGTCCTGACGCTGGAAGGCTTCTGCAAACTGCGCCGCGAACTGGATGCGCAGCCTTCCGGTTTCCTCGATAGCCGTATCCGCCGGTTCCAGTCGTATGCTGAAATCAGCACCGAACCAGGTCCGCACTTTGGGCTGGGTCTGGAAGCATATGCCACCTGGACCTCTCCTATTCGTAAGTATGGCGACATGATCAACCACCGTCTGCTTAAGGCCGTCATCAAAGGCGAAACGATTGCCCGTCCGCAGGATGATACGACCCTGCAAATGGCCGAACGTCGTCGTCTGAACCGCATGGCTGAACGCGATGTGGGTGACTGGTTATACGCCCGCTTCTTGAGCGACAAAGCCGGCACCGACGTCCGCTTCGCGGCCGAGATCATTGACGTCAGCCGCGGCGGTATGCGAGTACGTTTAGTGGATAATGGCGCAGTCGCATTTATTCCGGCCCCGTTCCTGCATGCTGTTCGTGACGAACTGGTATGCAGCCAGGAAAGCGGCACCGTACAAATCAAAGGTGAAGTGGTTTACAAAGTCACGGATGTGATTGATGTAACCATTGCCGAAGTGCGGATGGAAACCCGCAGCGTTATCGCACGTCCAGCCGTGTAACATTGATAAAGCTAACGGCCTTTCTCTTTCTGGGAAAGGTCGTTTTCTTTTCCCTCCCAAATCTCCACCACGCACTACACTTCTTTCATCCGGTCTAATTTATTTTTTACTATTTTCAGTTCCGCTAGCTTTGCTTTTTTTAGATTCTGCATTACATATAAATACATAAATAAAACAATACGTTCAGCCATAGTCACCCTGTATGAATCATGGCTAACTATACTTTTGAGGCTCTATGCGCTTTAAACGGGATAGTACACATCATGAAAGACGTCCGGGAGCGGGTTACGTTGTATAGCTATGTGGGCACTCATAACCCCTACTGGCGTTTGTCAGAGGATTGCAACATCCTGCATTTCTCTATCGACGAAGCGTCAGCAGTCGATCAGACCATCGAATTGTCAGCTGAGCAAGCCGACCGCATTCGCGAAATGACGGTGATTACATCGAGCCTGTTGATGACGCTTCCCATTGAAGATGACGACATTCCCGTGCATCTGGTCGGCAGGAAAATCAATAAGCGCGAATGGGCGGGAAGCGCATCCGCCTGGGATGACACCCCTTCCGTCGCGCGTGACCTGGCTCACGGCCTCTCTTTCGCTGAGCAGGTCGTTTCTGAAGCTAACTCCGTCATTGTCATTCTTGACCGCATGGGCAACATTCAGCGCTTTAATCGCCTGTGCGAAGAGTACACCGGTCTCAAAGAGCGTGAAGTGATTGGCCAAAGCGTTTTCACGCTGTTTATGAGCCGGCGCGAGGCCGCAGCCTCACGGCGCAACATTGAGGTGTTTTTTCGCGAAGGTAACTCTTATGAGGTTGAACGTTGGGTAAAAACCTGCAAAGGCCAGCGTCTGTTTCTGTTCCGCAATAAGTTTGTGCATAACGGTAGCGGCAAGAACGAAATATTTCTGATCTGTTCCGGTACCGATATTACTGAAGAGCGCCGCGCGCAGGAACGTCTACGGGTATTGGCCAATACCGACTCCATCACCGGTTTACCGAACCGCAACGCAATTCACGAGCTGATCAGCAACGCCATTGAAAACGCGGGCGATACGCAGGTTGGGATTGTCTATCTCGATTTGGATAACTTTAAAAAGGTGAACGACGCCTACGGTCATATGTTTGGCGATCAGTTGTTACAAAGCGTGTCGCTGGCTATCCTCAGTTGCCTCGACGACAACCAGCTACTGGCCAGGTTTGGCGGTGATGAATTCATTGTCCTTGCCACCGAAACGTCCCAGGGTGCGCTGGAGGCTACGGCATCGCGTATCCTGACGCGCCTGCGTCAACCTTTTCGCATTGGACTGATAGAAGTCTATACCGGATGTTCAATCGGTATTTCTCTCGCGCCACAGCATGGGCAGGACGGCGAGAGCGTCATCCGTAACGCGGATACGGCCATGTACACAGCAAAAGAAGGCGGTCGTGGTCAGTTTTGCGTCTTCTCACCGGAAATGAATCAACGGGTTTTTGAATATTTGTGGTTAGACACCAATCTGCGTAAGGCGCTGGAAAACGATCAACTGGTTATCCACTATCAGCCAAAAATAACCTGGCGCGGAGAAGTTCGTAGTCTGGAGGCTCTGGTTCGTTGGCAGTCCCCGGAACGTGGTCTCATACCGCCATTGGAGTTTATCTCCTACGCCGAAGAATCAGGGCTCATCGTTCCGCTCGGTCGATGGGTTATTCTGGACGTCGTGCGCCAGGTGGCAAAATGGCGTGCCAAGGGGATAAATCTACGCGTGGCGGTAAACGTGTCTGCGCGCCAGCTCGCCGACCAGACGCTATTTACCGCTCTCAAGCAGGTGCTTCACGATCTCAACTTTGAATACTGCCCGATCGATGTTGAATTAACGGAAAGCAGTTTGATTGAAAATGAGCAGTTGGCGCTATCCGTCATTCAGCAATTTAGTCAGTTGGGGGCACAAATCCATTTGGATGATTTTGGCACCGGTTATTCGTCGCTATCTCAACTGGCCCGCTTCCCGCTTGATGCGATAAAACTGGATCAAACCTTTGTCAGAGATGTGCACAAGCAACCTATTTCACAGTCGCTGGTGCGGGCCATTGTCGCGGTCGCGCAAGCGCTCAACCTGCAGGTCATCGCCGAAGGCGTTGAAAGTGCAAAAGAGGATGCGTTTTTGACCAAGAACGGCGTCAATGAGCGTCAGGGATTTTTATTCGCCAAGCCGATGCCTGCAGCTGCGTTCGAACGATGGTATCGACGACACCTGAATAAAAAAACGCGATAATGCAGAAAGATTCCTCGAAGAAAATAGCCATAAATGGACAATACGTGATGATTCTATCTGTATGTAATCACAGGATATATAATATTCTTCAATCATTCAGGTTAATACTATTTTTCCCTTCTCTTTTGCCATGAAATTCTGCATCATGAAATTCAAACTCTATTGCCCTTTGGATGATGACCATGTCTGATATCGACGCTCAGCGTCTGGCCGAACGCATTGATACCGTGCTGGATATCCTCGTTGCAGGTGATTACCACTCAGCCATCCACAATCTCGAAATTCTGAAGGCTGAACTGTTAAACACGGTCAAAGAAGATACTCAATCTTTGCCAACTAAACAGAAAGCTCCGTGGGAGATCTGATGACATCGCTCTCTTGATGTTACTGCTATCAGCAGACTTCCGTTTATTTTCCGATACGATATTGCTATAAAAATTAATACTATGAATTCCCGACAACAATCCATTTTGCAGATGGTGACAGATAAAGGTCAGATGAGCGTCGCCGATCTGGCAAAAATCACCGGCGTTTCAGAAGTGACGATTCGACAGGATCTGAATACGCTGGAAAAACAGAGTTATTTACGCCGTGCGCACGGATTTGCTGTTTCATTGAACAGCGATGATGTGGAAACACGCATGATGACCAATTTCACGCTAAAACGTGAGCTGGCCGAATTCGCTGCATCACTGGTCAGCCCCGGCGAGTCAGTATTCATTGAGAATGGCAGCAGCAATGCGCTCCTGGCAAGAACCCTGGCGGAGCAAAAAGATGTCACTATCATTACGGTGAGCAGCTACATCGCTCACCTGCTCAAAGAAACACCCTGTGAAGTGATTCTCCTCGGCGGGATTTATCAGAAGAAAAGTGAGAGCATGGTCGGCCCCCTGACTCGCCAGTTTATCCAGCAGGTACACTTCAGTAAGGCCTTCATCGGCATTGATGGCTGGCAGGCAGAAACCGGCTTCACCGGACGCGATATGATGCGTTCTGATGTGGTTAATGCGGTACTGGAGAAAGGCGCAGAGGTTATTGTGCTTACCGACAGCTCAAAATTTGACGCCATTCATCCTTATACCCTGGGGCCTTTAGCACGATTCAGTCGCGTCGTGACGGACTCTAAGCTCAGCGCCAGCGTACAAATGCAGCTTGAGCATTCAGGATTAACCGTCAATATCATTGATACCAACGCATAATGGCTGCGCAAGATGATTTGTCGGCAGGCAAATCATCTCCTCTCTGAGAGTTATCTGACAACCCAATTAAGACTTTTTACCTGTTGTTAACAGGATAAACTCGTAGAATTAATATTAGCGATATAACAGGAGCGAACATCCAACTGCAGGATATTGGTTGTCATGCCTTCGCTAAACGGTTTCACGGAAATATCTTTGATAGTCGCGATTTAACGCTATCCTTAAAGAACACTGGATTCCGTGAATCAATAATTCAGGAGAAAGTATTATGTTAGTAACGAGCAAAAAAATGACCGCAGCCATTCTGGCGCTTACTCTGGCAATGTCTCTGAGCGCCTGCTCTAACTGGTCCAAACGCGATCGCAATACCGCTATCGGTGCTGGTGCGGGTGCTGTAGGTGGTGCAGTCCTGACCGATGGCAGCGCGCTGGGTACGCTGGGTGGTGCTGCTGTTGGTGGTATTATTGGCCATCAGGTTGGTAAATAATTTACGGTTGACCGGCTCGATATAATTAAACGTTTACTTTTTCAGCTCTGTATTTAAAAAGCCACGGATTATCTCCGTGGCTTTTTTATTAACCGCCAGCCAGTTTGACTTTCATGCCTTTGGCCTCCAGCAATGATTTTATCAGGTCACGTTTATCGCCCTGAATTTCAATCACGCCCTCTTTTACCGCTCCACCGCAACCACATTTTTTCTTCAGTTCCGCGGCTAATTTAGCCAGTTCCGCATCATCCTGATCAATACCGGTGATCAGGCACACGCCCTTGCCTTTACGACCGCTGGTCTGGCGTTGAATGCGGACAATACCATCACCCTTTGGGCGTTCAGGGGCGACCTTCGGTTCATCAA
>NZ_JAHLQZ010000163.1:0-8958 GCF_018919505.1 Citrobacter sp. S55_ASV_140 | reverse complement strand
CTAATAATCTGCGGGCGATTTACCGTTGGCACCCACAATTTGCCGATGGCGAATTTATTAAATATTTCGGTGATGAAAATATTAATTACGACCACGCCACATTAGAAGGTGGAGATGTGCTGGTCATTGGTCGCGGTGCGGTACTTATTGGCATGTCTGAGCGCACCACGCCACAGGGAATCGAGTTCCTTGCCCAGTCACTCTTCAAGCATCGCCAGGCAGAGCGCGTCATCGCGGTCGAACTGCCTAAGCATCGTTCCTGTATGCATCTCGACACCGTGATGACCCACATCGATATCGATACCTTCTCTGTTTACCCGGAAGTGGTGCGCCCGGACGTGCAGTGCTGGACTCTGACGCCAGACGGGCGCGGCGGCCTGAAACGGACGCAGGAAAGTACGCTGGTCCATGCCCTGGAAAAAGCGCTGGGGCTCGATCAAATTCGCCTGATTACTACCGGCGGTGACGCCTTCGAAGCCGAACGTGAACAGTGGAATGACGCCAACAACGTCCTGACGCTACGCCCCGGCGTTGTTGTGGGTTACGAGCGCAATATCTGGACCAACGAGAAATACGACAAAGCCGGCATCACCGTTTTACCCATTCCTGGCGACGAACTTGGACGCGGACGCGGCGGCGCGCGCTGCATGAGCTGCCCGCTGGAACGCGACGGTATTTAAGGAGACGTCATGGAAAATAAACCAACCCTGGTTGTGGCTCTGGGCGGCAACGCGCTGCTCAAACGCGGCGAGCCGCTGGAAGCAGACATCCAACGTAAGAATATTGAGCTGGCGGCAAAAACCATCGCCCGGCTTACGCAACAGTGGCGTGTGATTCTGGTACACGGCAATGGCCCACAGGTTGGACTGCTGGCGTTACAAAACAGCGCTTACGCCAGCGTCACCCCCTATCCGCTCGATATTCTCGGCGCGGAAAGTCAGGGAATGATTGGCTATATGTTGCAACAGGCGCTGAAAAACCAGCTTCCACAGCGAGAAATTAGCGTCCTGCTGACGCAGGTTGAAGTCGATGCCCACGATCCAGCCTTCAGCAATCCCACCAAATATATCGGGCCCATTTACGACCAAACCCAGGCCAGTGCATTACAGGTGGAAAAAGGCTGGGTTTTCAAAGCCGATGGTAAAGCGTTCCGTCGCGTTGTGCCCTCTCCGCAGCCCAAACGCATTGTTGAAAGTGACGCGATCCAGGCGTTGATCGCCCGCGATCATCTGGTCATCTGCAATGGCGGCGGCGGTGTGCCGGTCGTGGAAAAAGCCGATGGCTACCACGGCATTGAAGCCGTGATCGACAAAGATCTCTCCGCCGCCCTGCTCGCCAGCCAGCTTCATGCTGATGCGTTGCTCATCCTGACCGATGCCGACGCGGTGTACCTCGACTGGGGCAAACCCACCCAGCGCCCTCTGGCTCAGGTCACCCCCGAAATACTCGGCGAGATGCAGTTCGACGCCGGTTCTATGGGGCCGAAAGTTACCGCCTGCGCGAATTTTGTCTCTCAATGCCAGGGGATAGCAGGCATCGGCTCCTTGGCCGACGGCCCGGCCATTCTCTCGGGAGAGAAAGGCACATTGATTCGGCCCGAAACCATTGCTTACGACGCATGACCCATTTTTGCCGGATGGGCGACTGCGCCTTATCCGGCCTACATAAGGACATTCTGATGACTGTTAACTTAAAAAATCGCAATTTTCTTAAATTGCTCGACTACACCCCGGCAGAGATCCAGTACCTGATCGATCTGGCTATCGAATTAAAAACGGCGAAAAAGGCCGGACGCGAAAGACAGACGCTGGTCGGTAAAAATATCGCGCTCATCTTCGAAAAAACCTCAACCCGCACCCGCTGCGCCTTTGAGGTTGGCGCTTTTGATCAGGGCGCGCAGGTGACCTATCTCGGCCCAAGCGGCTCACAGATTGGTCACAAAGAATCGATGAAAGATACCGCCCGCGTGTTAGGCCGCATGTACGACGGCATCGAATATCGCGGATATGGCCAGGAGATCGTCGAAGAACTGGGGCAGTTCGCCGGTGTTCCGGTATGGAACGGACTGACCAACGAATTTCACCCTACGCAGATCCTTGCGGATCTGATGACCATGCTGGAACACGCGCCGGGCAAAACCTTACCTGAACTGAGCTTCGCCTACCTCGGTGACGCCCGCAATAACATGGGTAATTCGCTGATGGTTGGCGCGGCGAAAATGGGGATGGACATCCGCCTCGTCGCCCCTAAATCCTTCTGGCCGGATGAGACGCTGGTTGCCGAATGCCGTGAAATCGCCAGCGTGACAGGCGCGCGCATTACGCTCACGGAGGACGTTGAGGAAGGCGTTTACGACGTGGATTTCCTCTATACCGATGTCTGGGTCTCCATGGGCGAACCCAAAGAGGCATGGGCAGAACGCGTAAGCCTGATGACGCCTTACCAGATTAACCAACGAGTCATCAACGCAACCGGCAACCCCAATGTGAAATTTATGCACTGTCTGCCCGCCTTCCATAACGAACACACCAAAGTTGGGCGTGAAATCGAAGCGGCTTACGGCCTGAAAGGGCTTGAGGTCACGGAAGAGGTGTTCGAGTCAGCACACTCCATCGTCTTCGACGAAGCAGAAAACCGGATGCATACCATCAAAGCGGTCATGGTAGCGACACTCGGCGACTAACCCCTGCGGGCATATGTCGCCTGACGGCATATGCCCGAGCTATCCGGAGAACATCATGGGCAAATTCAAATTTCCCAGCGCGTATACCATCCTGTTTATTCTTATTGCACTCGTCGCTGTTATGACCTGGATTGTCCCGGCAGGGAAATACCAGATGGCGATGAATGCGACCCTGGGTAAAGAAGTGCCGGTTGCCGGGACTTATGCCCCCACAGAGGCGCATCCACAAGGTATTACCGCTGTACTGCTGGCGCCAATTGACGGTCTTTATAATCACGAGACCTACACCGCCGGCGCCATTGATGTGGCGCTGTTTGTCCTGATCATCGGCGGGTTTCTCGGCGTGGTAAACAAAACGGGGGCCATCGACGCCGGTATCGAACGCGTGACGGTCAGGCTTAACGGCAAAGAAGAGTGGATGATCCCCATCCTGATGGGACTTTTCGCCGCCGGAGGTACGATTTACGGGATGGCGGAAGAGTCGCTACCTTTTTACACGCTGCTCGTCCCGGTAATGATGGCGGCCCGCTTTGATCCACTGGTCGCTGCTGCGACCGTTTTGCTCGGCGCAGGTATCGGCACACTCGGTTCGACCATTAACCCGTTCGCAACGGTTATCGCTGCCAACGCGGCCGGGATCCCCTTCACCCAGGGAATGTTGATGCGCATTCTGCTGCTGGTCGTCGGCTATGTGATCTGCGTGGTGTGGGTCATGCGCTATGCCCGGAAAGTTCGCAGCCATCCTGAGCTGTCTATCGTGGCGGATAAAATGGAGGAAAACCGCGCCCATTTTCTCGGTAGTCGCGCCAATACCAATCTGGAATTTACGGCAACGCGGAAATGGATCCTGCTGATTTTCGCCTCCGCCTTTGCGGTAATGATCTATGGGGTGGCGGTACTCGGATGGTGGATGGCAGAAATATCCGCTGTCTTTCTGGCTGCTGCGATTATCGTCGGCGTAATCGCCCGCATGAGTGAAGAGGCATTTACCAGTACATTCATTGACGGTGCGCGGGATCTGCTTGGCGTGGCGCTGATTATCGGTATTGCGCGCGGCATCGTCGTGGTGATGGATAACGGCATGATCACTCACACCATTCTGCACAGCGCCGAAAATATAGTCTCCGGCCTTTCCACCACCATTTTCATCAATGTGACCTATTGGCTGGAAGTTTTGCTCTCCTTCCTGGTCCCATCGTCCTCTGGGCTGGCGGTCCTCACCATGCCCATTATGGCCCCGCTGGCCGACTTCGCGCATGTACAGAGGGATCTGGTCGTCACCGCGTATCAATCCGCTTCCGGCATTGTGAATCTGATTACGCCCACCTCTGCGGTTGTGATGGGGGGGCTGGCCATCGCGCGCGTTCCCTATGTGCGTTACCTGAAATGGGTCGCTCCGTTACTGCTTATTTTGACGTTACTGAACATGGTCGTCCTGAGTATCGGCGCGATGCTGTAGCCCTTTTAGCCGTCGGTATCCGACGGCTTTTTTGATCGTTCTCTCGTTTTTCTGCACAACCGCCCGTTTGAGCCGTTATTGATACTGCAAATGTGGTGAATTTCGCCATCGCATTGATACAGATAAGAAATATAAGGTGATTTTATGAAGGAATTCGATGATTACTCTGCCAAAGAGCAAAAACAGCTGGCGATGTGTCAGCGCCTGATTAGCGAAAAAAGCTACCTGTCCCAGGAAGCGCTGCGCCGCGACCTGCAAAGCCACGGCTTTACCAGTATTAGTCAGTCGACGGTGTCTCGTTTGCTGAAGTTGCTTGGGGCCATAAAAATAAGAAATACAAAAGGGCAAAAAATTTATTCTGTCAATCCTCAGTCACGACCCGCTCCTGATGCGGCGCGATCGATCGCTGAAATGGTGGTCAGCATAGAACACAATAGCGAGTTTATCCTTATTCACACCGCTGCAGGATATGGTCGCGCGGTTGCCAGAATCCTCGATTATCACGCCTTGCCGGAAATTCTGGGCGTCATTGCCGGCAGCAGTATCGTCTGGGTCGCGCCGCGCGTCGTGCAGCGAACGGGCCTGGTTCACAAGCAGATTAATTATCTCTTTAAAATGAATTAAAATTCAGAAGAACCGTTTGCGATGAATAAATCGTGCATTTTTCGCTTGATCCCATAACGTAGCTGAGTATAATCGCGGACAATTTGCCGGGAGGATGTATGGTTCAGTGTGTACGACATTTTGTCTTACCGCGTCTGAAAAAGGACGCTGGCCTGCCGTTTTTCTTTCCGTTGATCACCCATTCCGAGCCCCTCAATTGAGGGGCTTTTTTTTTGCCCAGGCGTCAGGAGATAAACATGGCTAACCCGCTCTATCAAAAACACATCATTTCCATAAACGACCTCAGCCGCGATGACCTCAATCTGGTCCTCGCAACGGCGGCGAAATTAAAAGCGAACCCACAACCGGAGCTGTTAAAGCATAAGGTCATCGCCAGTTGCTTCTTTGAGGCGTCCACCCGCACCCGTCTATCCTTTGAAACTTCTATGCACCGTCTGGGCGCCAGCGTGGTAGGTTTCTCTGACAGCAGCAACACGTCTCTGGGCAAAAAAGGCGAAACGCTGGCTGACACCATTTCCGTCATCAGCACCTATGTCGACGCCATCGTCATGCGTCATCCGCAGGAAGGCGCCGCGCGTCTGGCAACAGAATTCTCTGGTAACGTCCCGGTTCTTAACGCGGGCGACGGCTCTAACCAGCATCCAACCCAAACGCTGCTGGATCTGTTTACCATTCAGGAGACACAGGGCCGCCTGGACAATCTGCAAATCGCCATGGTGGGTGATCTGAAATATGGCCGCACCGTCCACTCCTTAACCCAGGCGCTGGCGAAGTTTGAAGGCAACCGCTTCTACTTCATCGCCCCGGATGCGCTGGCCATGCCGCAGTACATTCTGGATATGCTGACTGAAAAGGGCATCGCCTGGAGCCTGCATGGCACTATCGAAGAGGTGATGGCGGAAGTCGATATCCTCTACATGACCCGCGTACAAAAAGAGCGTCTGGACCCATCCGAATACGCCAACGTGAAAGCACAGTTTGTCCTGCGCGCCAGCGACCTGAACGGCGCCAGAGCCAATATGAAGGTACTACACCCGCTGCCGCGTATTGATGAAATCACCACCGACGTCGATAAGACGCCGCACGCCTGGTATTTCCAGCAGGCTGGCAACGGCATCTTCGCCCGCCAGGCGTTACTGGCACTGGTACTGAATAGCGAACTGGCACTGTAAGGGAGAAAAAGAGATGACACACGATAACAAACTGCAGGTTGAAGCCATCAAACGTGGCACCGTGATTGACCATATTCCCGCACAGGTTGGTTTTAAATTGCTGACGCTGTTCAAGCTGACAGAAACCGACCAGCGAATCACCATCGGTCTGAACCTGCCGTCCGGTGAGATGGGTCGTAAAGACCTGATCAAAATTGAAAATACCTTCCTGACCGACGAGCAGGTTAACCAGCTCTCTCTGTATGCGCCGCAGGCAACGGTGAACCGCATTGATAATTACGACGTGGTGGGTAAATCACGTCCGAGTCTGCCAGAGCGCATCGACAACGTGCTGGTGTGTCCGAACAGCAACTGCATCAGTCATGCTGAGCCGGTTTCTTCCAGTTTTGCAGTGAAAAAGCGTGCTGATGACATCGCACTCAAATGCAAATACTGTGAAAAAGAGTTTTCGCATTATGTGGTGCTGGCCAACTAATTAGGGTTGGTTATGAGATCCCTGCTCCCTATAATGAGCGGGAACATTCTATTACCGCTGTAATTCAGGAGAAATCATGAGCAAGACTATCGCGACGGAAAATGCACCAGCAGCAATCGGCCCATACGTACAGGGTGTTGACCTGGGTAGCATGGTAATCACTTCCGGTCAGATCCCGGTCGATCCGAAAACCGGCGCCGTAGCGGAAGACGTGTCCGCTCAGGCGCGTCAGTCGCTGGAAAACGTAAAAGCTATCGTTGAAGCAGCAGGTCTGAAAGTGGGCGACATCGTTAAAACGACCGTCTTCGTGAAAGACCTGAACGATTTCGCTACCGTCAACGCCACCTACGAAGCGTTCTTCACCGAGCACAACGCGACCTTCCCGGCGCGTTCTTGCGTGGAAGTTGCTCGTCTGCCGAAAGACGTGAAAATCGAGATTGAAGCGATCGCCGTTCGTCGCTAAACCACCTTGTGCCGGATGGCGGCTTCGCGTAATCCGGCCTATGCAAGCGTAGTTTGTAGGCCCGGTAAGCGCGAGCGCCACCGGGCATTTATCACATCACGCCAAACAGTTTCGGCAGAAATAGCGAAATCGCCGGAATGTACGTCACCAGCATCAGCACCAGGAACAGCACCAGGTAGAATGGCAGCATCGCCTTCACCACCTGCTCGATTTTCTGCTTACTCACCGCACTGGCCACAAACAGCACCGACCCCACCGGCGGCGTAATCAGGCCGATCCCTAAGTTCACCAGCATGATCATACCAAAATGGACCGGATCAATACCGAGTGCGTTGGTCACCGGTAGTAGCACCGGCGTCAGGATCAGGATCAGCGGCGCCATGTCCATCAGCGTACCGATCAGCAGCAGCATGATGTTAATGCACATCAGGATGACGTATTTGTTATCCGAGATGCTGGTGAAGGCTTCGGTAATCCGCATCGGCAACTGCATATAGGTCATGACGGCCCCAAACGCGGCGGCAAAGCCTATCAGGATCATCACAATAGTCACCGTTTTCACCGTGCGGAACATCAGCTTCGGCAGCTCTGACCATTTATAGTCACGATAGATAAACATGGTGACAAAGAAGGCCCAAAGACAGGCAATCGCCGCGGATTCCGTTGCGGTAAAGATACCTGACAGGATCCCGCCCATGATGATCACCACCGTCATTAATCCCCACAGTGTATCGACGAAAATCTTCAGCGCCTGGCGAAACGGTACGCGCTCCCCTTTTGGATAACCGCGTTTATGGGCAAAAACCACGCACATCACCATCAGGCTAAAGCTCAGCAACAGGCCCGGCAAGATCCCGGCGATGAACAGCGCGGCAATCGACACCGTCCCGCCCGTTGCCAGCGAGTAGATAACCGAGTTATGGCTGGGCGGCGTGAGGATCGCCTGCACCGAGCCGCTGGCGGTTACTGCCGCGGCAAAGTCGCGCGGGTAGCCTTTTTTGTCCATCTCCGGGATCATCACTGAACCGATAGAAGCGGTATCAGCCACCGACGATCCTGAAATTGCGCCAAAAAAGGTCGAGGCGACGATATTTACCAGCGACAGCCCGCCGCGGATAAAGCCAACGAAAATATAGGCAAAATTCACCAGGCGGCGCGCGATCCCCCCTTCCGCCATGATTGCCCCGGCCAGAATAAAGAATGGGATCGCCAGCAGCGAAAACTTGTTTACTCCGCTGGTCAGTTGGATCATCACGGCTTCCAGCGGAATATCAATATACCAGGCTCCAATGATGGCGCTAATGCCAACCGCGTACGCTACCGGTACCCCAATCGCCAGCATAATGCCAAGCGTAAAGACGAGAATAAATGCATCCATCTGCTTTCCTTAATGAAATGGGGGCGGTAACTAGCTGGTTGAACCCAGCATGACAACGGGACGTTGATATTGCGGGCCGCGGAAAATCTTTTCTGCGATAAACAGCAGCGTGATAGCGGAGCCAATCGGCAACGGCAGATAGTTTTGCCCGGCGCTTAAAAGCGGGAATTCCGCGACAGGCTGGTCCCACAGCTCAAGACACAGATTGATTCCATACCAGAGAATAAACAGGCTGATCGCCACCAACATGATATCTGCGACAATCGAGCAGTAACGACGGGCGGACTCCCCCAGACGGTCAATCACCATGCTCACCGCGATATGCGAACCTGCGCGATAGCTCACCGCCGCGCCAATAAAGGTGAACGTCACCATACAAAGAATGGCGACCGGTTCAGGCCATGACAGGGCATTGTTCAGGACATAGCGTGCGAATATGCCAATAGGGATAATGGCGACCATAACCAATAATGCGACACCAGCAATCCACATAGAGACCCGATAAAGAAAATCCATTACCGATGAATAGCATTCACCCATAATTATCACCTCGAATTAATCAAAAGACTCAGGCAGAGGATTGCTCCCCTCCGCCTGATGAATTACTTCACATCCTGAATACGTTTGATCAAATCCTGGTGGTCTTTACCGTAATTATCCCGCACTGACTGCGTGGCTTTATAGAAATAGTCCGTATCAATATC